>CAINEA010000936.1 GCA_903847525.1 uncultured Acetobacteraceae bacterium
CCGTCGCCGTTCGTGTCGACTTCCGACGTGATCGTCTTCACGATCGACAGGCCGGGCTGGTAAACCAGCGGCGCATCCGCCGAGGAACTGTGCGGCTCTGTTTCGTTGCTCGTCGCGGTCGCCGTGTTGGTCAGCTTGTCGTCCGCGGTCGTGTCGGAAGCAAGGGCATTGATGCCGTGGCTGTCAACGTCCGCCTGGGTGATCGCGTAGGTCGTCGCCAGGTCCTCGCTGGCACCAACCGCCAGGGTTATTCCGGAGCTGATGACGCCGCCGGTCAGCGGGTCGGTTACCGTCACGTCATGCAGATCAACGCCGCCCGTGTTGGCCACATGGACGTGATAAGTGATCACATCGCCGGCATCGCCGAAGATACCGTCACCATTGGTATCGGCTTCCGAGGTATACGTCTTCAGGATCGACAGGTCGGGTGGGTTGGTAACGACAACGATTGGGGCGTAAACGCCGGCGTCTTCGTTGAAGACATGCTGACCGGCGGCAAGCACGATTGTTCCGGTCTGGCCGGTCGCATCGACCAGGCTGTTGGGCAATGTAGAACTGGTGCCGACGGGAGAGAAGTTATCGCCAATGGGAGCTCCGAAGACGACCTGGTAGCTGCCGGCGAAAAGGTTGGAGAAGTTATAGGCCCCGGAACCATCGGTGGTGGTGGTCTGCACCA
This sequence comes from uncultured Acetobacteraceae bacterium, assembly GCA_903847525.1. Taxonomy (GTDB): domain Bacteria; phylum Pseudomonadota; class Alphaproteobacteria; order Acetobacterales; family Acetobacteraceae; genus PALSA-911. Next base: position 677 of record CAINEA010000936.1, read on the forward strand.
CACCATGCGTTACCGTATTGATGAGTGTAACCGTCTGGCCGCCCACGCCGGGCTCGCCGGGCTGGAGCGTGCCGTCGGGGCCGGCACCGCTGTTATCGAGGAATTCGACGCCGGAAATGGAACCGAGCGTGGTTACCGACGTGGGCGCGAACGCCTGGCTGATGACGCTGAACCCGACCCTGGAGCCGGCCGGGGCGCCCGCCGCCACCGATGCCACAAGCTGCACGTGCACGTGAAGGTTCTCGTAACCGGCGTTCAGAGCCATGTCACCCAAGGCCGCATTTAGCGGTGGGGCCGAGGGATTTGCGATGTTGGTAACCAGATAGCCAACGACGTCGCCGACCGAATCCGTCACCGTTTCGGTCACGACCAGCGACAAACCCGACCCAATGGCCGTATCTATCGTAAAGGAAGCAGCCAGCTTCGTGATCGCGGTCGTCAGGCTCGAATTTGAAAGGTCATAGTCAAAGTTCAGCGTGAGTTGGGAGTTCGCGCCGACTGCCGCAGCGGTTGAGCCCGACCACTTTATCTGGTCCTGACCTGCAACAATCTGCACAGTCGGCGCCATGGTGAATGGGACGACCGTCCCGGCATCTATCTCAGACACCGTTATATTTGAAAACGTAACGGTCCCGATGGTGAGATTGACACCCATAGCTCAGCCCCCCAGAAAGCGCGCGCGTTTCCCCGCGCACGAAAGCCGTGTGTTTCAGAATCAAGCGTCAGAAGGACCTATCCTCGGCGACAGCCGAGTAGGAGTATTACGACCAAGGCAGAAGGGGGCGTTGCCCCCTTCTGATATTCAGCCTGTTAAGCGGAGCGGCGACGCATCCAGAACAAGCCCAACATTCCGACGGCAAGCGCCGCAACGCCGGCCGGTTCAGGCACCGACTGAGACACCGTAAAAATGGAGCCGTCGTTTGCCGACATGTCCTTGCTGATGAAGATGTCGCGCAGATTATCACTGCATCCGACGCCCGAACCGGGATAGGTCAGGGGAATGCTCGTCGTTCCCGCGCCGACTTGCGCGGTTCCTGAGCCGATCCCACACAGCTGATTATCGAAAGCCGTCTCACCAACCGACGCATTGCCAGTGCCGGTGGCGCTAAGCGCGATGTTCATGATGTCATGACCTGTCGTGGTCACTTCGAGGAACACACTGATATCCTCGCCCACGTTCAACATGGCGCCGCCGCCGCCACCGAGTTTATCGAACAGGAAGCTTCCACCCGAAGCCACAAGTTCACCATTTCCGCATAGGCCGGTGCAGTCCTCAATGGTGACTGTTGTATCACCGAAGGTGATGAAGTTGCCGCTCACAAGAGGTACGGCCTGCGCCGGGGCGGTGAAAGCCACGCCGGCGAGAGCGGCAAATCCGGCCGCGGCGGGAAACCAGGAAGTCAGAAAACGGGGCATCACAATTCTCCACATTCGTCGGTTCATGCCGGTTCAAAGGGGGGCGATCACGTTTATCGACTTTTGTCGGGTGACGTTTCTTTAACCGAGTAACGGCATCGTTATCAAATTCCCCGGCCCGCGACAATCGGAATCTCGACGTTTTGCGGCCGCCTAGACGATAAATTAACACATATCACACCATTTTAGTCTTATTAATGATATAAATGGCATTTAGGTATTTGTTTTTATGCTAGAATCCGGAAGTGGGCCATTTTCTCCGCGCTTTCGATCTGTCTCCGCATTAAGGTTTTCGTAACCATCTAGGGAACACCCGATTGAGCTCTGCATGACTGAAATCCGCCCTTTTGAGTGCCAAATCGCGCTTTGCGTGCCGCTTTGGAATGGGACCGCTTGCGCTTTTCGGGCGTAAACAATTGTTAAGATGCTGGGCGATTCACGCCCGCGCCCGGACCTCTTGCGGCCGGTAGGGCGGGCCGGGTCGGCTCTATTTCTCCGAGCCGCTCGTATTCCCACAGGCCACTGGCGAAGCCTGATACAGCGGCTAGACTGGCTGGAACCTGAAAAAGCCGGAGGAAACCGCGATGTTCACGGTCAAGCCAAACGACGCCGTCATCGGCGCGACGATCGAGGGCCTGGATGCGTCCAAGCCGATCGAGGAAGCCGTGTTCGCCCGGCTATTGGTGGAGCTCGGGCGCCATGGCGTGCTGCGCTTTCCTGGCCAGGACCTGTCTCCGGACCAGCTGCGGGCGTTTTCCGAGCGATTCGGAGACATCCAGAGCGCGGTCAGCCAGGCCAGGCACGAGGCACCGGAGGTGGGTATCCTCTCTAATATAAAAGAGAATGGCGCCTATATCGGCGCGCCGGATGCCGGGCAGGACTGGCACACGGACATGTCCTATCGCGACGTGATGGGTTTCGTGAACGTGCTGTTCGGAATCAAGATCCCTCGTCGGGACGGCAAGCCGCTGGGCGGCACCGAATTCTCCAACATGCACCTAGCCTATGAGGACTTACCTGCGGACATCAAAACCAAGCTGGCGGATGCGACGGCGACGCATGATTTCAACAAGTTCTGGGAAATGATGCGCCAGGTGAAGGGCAGCGTGCGCCCGGCGCTGACCGAGGAACAGCGGCGCCGGCGGCCGCCATCGGTGCATCCGGTGTTTCTGACGCATCCGATCACCGGCAAAAAGGTGCTGTACTGCAACCCGGGCTATGCGATCCGCATCAATGAATTGCCGGAGGCGGAAAGCGACGAGATGCTGCGCTTCCTGTTCGCGCACCAGCTGCAGCCAAAGTATCGCTGGACGCATCGCTGGACGGAAAACGACCTGCTGGTCTGGGACAATCTGGGCACCATCCACCAGGCCATCGCCGATTACCGGCCCGACGAGATCCGGCTGATGCGGCGCTGCCAGGTGATGGCGACCAAGGTCTTCGATCCGGAATTCCTGCGCCCGGTGCGGGCAATCCAGGCCGCAGCCTGAAAAAAATTAACAAGAGGAAAAGCGTCATGGCCGCCGACCTGTCCGCCGCCGAAGCCGTACATACTGTTATACGCCTGTACCGCCGCCTGGATGACCGCGACTATAAGGGTATTGCCGCGCTGATGGCGCCGGGCGGGATATGGCACCGGCAGGGGGCGGCGCTTTCGAGCGAGGCGGAGATACTCGCCGCCATGGCCAAGCGGTCGCCCACGCTGGTGATCCATCATCTGCTGAGCAATTTGTTCGCCGATATCGGGGCGGACGGCTCTGCCATGGTGACCGGCTACATGCTGGTGGTGCGCTATGACAACGGCTCGCCGGTGACCGGCGCCGCGCCGTTTTCGGGTGTGGAGAATATCCGCACCATCCGCGTGAAGCTGACGCCCACGGCCAATGGCTGGCGCATCCTGAACGCCGACAGCGACCCGATCCGCTTCGCTGCCCCCTGACCTGAATCTACCTGGAGATACGCTTACATGCCGGCTTCCTATGCGACCCATCGTGCCCAGATCGAGGCCATTCTGATCAGTTGGGGCATGGCCAAAAACGATGCCGACCGCACCGCGGAGGTGATGGCCTGGGCCGATCTGCACGGCGTCGACAGCCACGGCTTCTCGATGATCACGGTTTACCACGAACGCTGGAAGCAGGGCCGGCTGAACATTCTGGCGCAGCCATCGATTACCCGAGAAACGCCGGTCTCCGCGCTGATCGACGGGAATGCCGGACTTGGGCACCTGACCTCGCGGTTTGCCATGGACACGGCAATCGCCAAGGCGAAGGTGTCCGGCATGGCGATATCGTCGGTGCGCAACTCCGCGCATTTCGGCGCCTGCGGGTTCTACGCCAAGATGGCGGCCGATGCCGGGCTGATCGGCATGGTAGCGACCAGCGCGTCCGGCAAACAGGTGGCGCCGGCCGGCGGGGCGGAGGCGCGGCTGGGGACCGATCCGCTGGCCTTCGCCGCACCTGGCAAGGATGGCGAGCCGTTCCTGCTGGACATGGCGACCACCACGGTCGCTGCCGGCAAGATCCGCAACAAGTTCAACGAGGGGCTGCCGACCCCGCCGGGCTGGCTGGTAACCAAGGAGGGCCTGCCGAGCACCGATCCGCTGGAGGCCACCAACAAGGGCGGATCTTTGACACCGCTGGGTGGCACGCCGGAGGGCAGCAACCATAAAGGCTATGGTCTGGCGGCGATGGTGAATATCCTGGGCGCCTGCCTGTCGGGTGCGACGCTGATCACCTCGCCGATGCATATGAAACAACCGTTCGGCCAGGACATCGGGCATTTCTTCATGGCGATCGATCCGGGCCTGTTCCGCGATCCGGCCGATTTCAAGGCCGATGTCGCCAGCTTCTGCGACGAACTGCGCGCGACCAAGCCGATGGACCCGGCCAAGCCGGTGATGGTGGCGGGCGACCCTGAGCGCAAGAACGCCGCCCAGCGCATGGAGCACGGCATCCCCATCGGGGCCGGCCTGTTCGAGAAGGTCCGTGCCATAGCCGCCGAGCATAACGCGCCCTGGATGTTGAACTGACTATGACGATGCTGCCGCTGTCGGGGCTTGTCGTTCTCGAACTCACGCACACCGTCATGGGTCCATCCTGTGGGCTGGTGCTGGGCGATCTGGGTGCGGATGTGATCCGTGTGGAACTGGCGCCGGACGGGGACCGCACGCGCAAGCTGCGCGGCTTCGCGGCTGGGTTCTTTTCTTATTTCAACCGCAACAAGCGCAGCCTGTGCCTGGACCTGAAAGCCCCCGAGGGGCTGGCCATCGCGCAGGATATGATCCGCAAGGCCGATGTGCTGCTGGAGAATTTCGGGCCGGGCACGCTCGATCGGATGGGGTTGGGGTGGGAGGATGTGCACAAGGTCAATCCGCGGCTGATCTACTGCGCGCTGAAGGGATTCCTGCCGGGGCCGTACGAGCATCGGCCGGCGCTGGACGAGATTGTCCAGTACATGACCGGACTCGCCTATATGACCGGGCCGCCGGGCCGGCCGATGCGGGCGGGTTCGTCGGTGGTGGACATTATGGGCGGGGTGATGGGGGTTGTGGGGATTCTGGCGGCGCTGCGCCAGCGCGATCGGGACGGCATCGGGCGGCAGGTAACCAGTTCGCTGTATGAATCCTCGGCGTTCCTGGTGGCGCAGCATATGGCCGGCGAGGCAGCGACGGGCACGCCATCCCCGCCGATGCCGGCGCGCGGGGCGGCCTGGGGAATCTATGAGACGTTCCAGACCAAGGACGATCTGCCGCTGTTCATCGGCATCACCTCGGATAATCATTTCAACGCTTTCTGCAAGGAATTCGGGCGGGAGGAACTGCTGGCCGATCCGCGTTTCATAGGCAATGGCGACCGGGTACAGAACCGGCCGGCCCTGCGCGAGATCGTTGCGGAGATCGTTCTGCGCTATGATCTGGCGGCGATGTCGGAGATCATGGATCGGGTGGGTATTCCGTTCTCGCCGGTGCGCACGCCGAGCGATCTGTTCGAGGACCCGCAACTGAACGCCCATGGACGGATGCTGGAAACGCGGATGGCAAACGGCAAGATGGTGAAGCTGCCGTCGATGCCGTTCACCATCGATGGCGAGGCG
>CAINEA010000937.1 GCA_903847525.1 uncultured Acetobacteraceae bacterium
CCATCCTGCTGCTCGCCGCCGGCTTCCTGGGCTATGCCGTGGCGCATTCCGGCCGTACCGGCCTGGCCGGCTATCCGCTGACGGCCCGGTTCGACCGCATCGACGGGCTGACCGTGGGATCGGATGTGCGCCTGGCCGGGGTGAAGGTGGGCACCGTCAGCAATGCGCGCATCGATCCGCAGAGCTATCTGGCCGTGGTGACGCTGACTGTTCAGGAGGGCATCCAGTTGCCCAAGGACAGCAGCGCCGAGGTGACCAGCGACGGGCTGCTGGGCGGCAAGTTCCTGTCGCTGAGCCCGGGAGGGGACGCCACGATGCTGAAGCCGGGCGGGACGATCACGATCACGCAGTCCTCGGTCAGCCTGGAACAATTGCTCGGCAAGTTCATTTTCAGCGTAACCAGCATGGTGAGTGCCGTGAAGCCGGAAGCACCGCCCGCGCCGAAACAATGAGGCCGAGCTGAAGGTGCCGAGGGAAAACCATGCCGAACGGGTGTAAACGCTGCAGGACGGGTTCGAGGACGCGGTGCTGATGCGCGCGTTCGGGCTGGTGCTGCTGGCGGTGGGCGGGTTGGCCCTCGGAGTGGCCGGGGCGCAGGCCCAATCGCAGGACGATTCGGACACGCCCAAGCCGGCGCCGGCTCCAGCGCCAAGGGCGGAGACCCCGCCGACGCCGCCGCTTTCCTGGGTGCCGAAGGGTGCGGCCGTGTTGCAGATCCTCGACAAGGTGAACGCCCGCCACAACGAGCGGACGGTCCGGGTGGGCGAGCAGATACAGACCGGCCCGCTGCGGATCGAGGTGCAGGCCTGCAGCGTGCACCTGCCCAGCCAGCCGCTGGATGCGACGGCGTTCCTGGTGATCACCGATACGAACAACGAGGGCGTGCCCTTTCGTGGCTGGATGGTGGCGAGCCAGCCGGCGCTGTCGATGCTGCAGCACCCGGTGTACGACGTTCGCGTCACCGGTTGCCGCTGACGAAACGCGTTCCGTGAACATGTCTTTGGCCGATTTCCTGCCGCCGCTGTCGCGCACGGCGCTGCTGCTGGATCTGGACGGCACCCTGTTGGATATCGCGCCGACGCCCGATAGCGTGATCGTGCCGCCGTCCCTGCTCGATGCGTTGCGCGGGCTGGTGGTTCGGCTGGACGGCGCGCTGGCGGTGATCAGCGGCCGGCCGGTGGCGCAGGTGGATGCGCTGCTGCACGCCATTCCCACCGCGGTTGCCGGTGAGCACGGCGGCGCGACCCGGTTCGCGCCGGGGGCGGAACTGGAGCGGGTGCCGCTGCCCAGCGCACCGGCCGCGTGGCTTGTGGCGGCCGAACGGCTGACCGCGGCCCATCCCGGTGTACTGCTGGAACGCAAGGAACGCGGCTTCGTTCTGCATTACCGCGCGGTGCCCGACTTGGGTCCGGCGTTGCGCGTGGCACTGGAAGGCATCATCGGTTCGTCGGACTCATTCGCCTTGATGCAGGCCCGCAAGGCCTGGGAAATCAAGCCGCGCGGCGCCGACAAAGGCACCGCCGTGGCCGCGCTGATGGCCCGCGCGCCGTTCGCCGGGCGCCTGCCGATCTTCATCGGCGACGACGTGACCGACGAGGACGGCATGGAAGTCGCACGCGCCATGGGCGGCGCCGGGCTGAAGGTGGGCGCCGCGTTCAAGGACCCCGCAGCCGTCCGCACCTGGCTCGCCGCGGCGTTGCGGTCCAATGACGGTTGGCCTGGGGTGGTTGGATTAGGAAAGAAGGCCAGGGGCTCTGCCCCTGGACCCCGCTAAGGGCTCGCCCTTAGAACCCGCTACTGGTTTGGGAGGACAAGGAGGACCTACCCGGGCCTCGCAAGGTCCGGGTAGGCCCTCCTTGTCCTCCCAAACTAATGAATGGATTCCAAAGGCTAGCCTTTGGTGGGGGTCCAGGG
>CAINEA010000938.1 GCA_903847525.1 uncultured Acetobacteraceae bacterium
AACATGAACGTCGATGACATTGGTCTGCGGATCGAAATGATAATCCCAGACGCTCTCCAGCAGCATCGTCCGGGTCACCACCTGGCCGGCATGGCGCATCAGATACTCCAGCAACCGGAACTCGCGCGGCTGCATATCTATCTTTTGGCCAGCCCTGCGTACCTGGCGTGACAGCAGATCCAGTTCCAGATCCTCGACCACCAGCTTGGTCACCGGCTGGTCGCCCTTGCCACGCCTTGCCAGGGCCTCCACCCGGGCCAGCAACTCGGCGAAGGCGAACGGCTTGGTCAGGTAGTCGTCGCCCCCCGCCTTCAGCCCGGCAACCCGTTCGTCCACATCGGCCAACGCCGACAGGATCAGAACGGGCACGGTGTTGTTCTGCGCACGGATGGTTTCCAGGATCCGCAGCCCGTCGATCCCCCCAGGCAGCATCCGGTCCAGCACAACCGCATCGAAGCGCTCGCTTGCGGCCAGGAAAAGGCCATCGCGCCCGTTGGCGGCATGCTCCACCGTGTGCCCAGACTCGCGCAGGCCACGGACAACGAAGCCGGCGACGTCCTTGTCGTCCTCGACCACCAAGATACGCATCTTCTCTCTCTCCCGCTGTGGCCCTATCCGGCCTGTTCTGTCGGCCGGCGTCCTACCGTAACCGTAATTTCCATCTCGCGCCCCTGGCGAACCACCGACAGGCGCACAGCCTGACCGGGCGTGACCGCCGCAACCGTCCGGATCAGTCCGCGTGAGCTGTCGATACGATCTCCATTCACCGCATACACCAGATCGCCGGCGCGCAATCCGCCCCGGGCGGCCGGACCTGTACGTTCCACCGCCGCGATCGCCACGCCGGCCGGACGGCCCGAAGCCGCAGCGACATCCTGCACGGACACGCCAAGCCAGCCTCGATCGATCCGGCCCTTCTCGCGCAATTCCGCGACGATGTGGCTGGCGATCTCGCTTGGGATCGCAAAACCGATACCGACCGAGGCACCAGTCGGGGTCACGATCGCCGTATTAACGCCTACCACGTCGCCATCCATATTGAAGGTCGGCCCCCCCGAATTGCCCGGATTAATCGGCGCATCCAATTGCAGAAAATCATCGAACGGCCCGGCACCGATTTCGCGCCCGCGTGCGGAGATGATCCCCGCCGTCACCGATCCGCCCAGGCCAAACGGGTTGCCGGCAGCCAATATCCAGTCCCCCACCTCCATGCGCTTGCTGTCACCCCAACTGACGGCTGGCAAGCGGCCCGCTGCCTTCACCTGAATAACCGCGATATCGGTCAACTCGTCGAAGCCGAGTACCCGGGCTGGCAATTGGCTGCCGTCTGAAAAGAGCACCAGGATCTGATCGGCATGACCCACCACGTGATGATTGGTGACGATGATTCCCGAAGGATCGATGACAAACCCAGACCCAGCCCCGGACACTTGCTCGCGGCGGTTGCCGAAACGGTTGCGGAACTCCCGCTCGAAAGGAGTGCCCCGCAGTTCCGGAGGCAGTTGGATGGCCGAGTCACGGCTGACCGTCTCGGTCACCGCGATGTTCACCACCGCCGGCAGGACCTTTTTCACCAGCGGAGCAAAGCTATCCAGCCCTACCCGCGCCTGTGCCGGAACCGGCGCACACCCGGTCATGACCCCAAGCAGCAAGAGCGCCGGGATCATTTTCCAGAAGCGGTTCCAGAGCGGGTGGAAACGGGTCGTCATGGGCAGGGTCTCCAATGCCGGCAGGCACGCTTCGTATGAACAATTGACACCTGCCCGCAGCCGCGGCAAGCAAATCAAGCTGGAGATCCAACAGTTTGTCCGCCAGTCCCATTAAGGCCGCGCCGGATCTTCCGGCCAGCTGTGGCGCGGATACCGCCCACGCATGTCACGCCGTGCATCTGCCCAGCCGCCTTTCCAGAACCCGGCTAGATCGGCAGTGATGGCGATCGGCCGCATTGCCGGCGACAGCAATGACAGCAGCAAGGCGATTCTCCCTCCCGCCAGCTTTGGCGCCTCCGTCAGGCCATAGAACGCCTGCGCCCGCGCCGCGGCCGTGGGCACCGGCCCGGTGTAATCGATCGCGGCCCGCCCGCCCGGCAGCGAAAGATGGGTGGGCAGTTCCTTATCCAGCCTCGCCGCCTGCGCATAGCCGACCCTGTCATGCAGAATCGAGGCCAAATCCAGCCGGTCGAGTTCCGATAGCCGCGCCAGACCGTTTAAGTACGGCACCAGCCAATCGATATCGGCCGCCAGCGCGGCGTCGGACAGATCCGGCCAATCGGCGTTGGGCTCAACGTTGCGCAGCAAAGCCACCCGGGCCTGAAACTGCCGTGCCGCGTCGCTCCACGGCAGTTTGCGCAACTCATCAGCGGCAATCGCCGCGGCAAGGGCCGCGGCCGTTGTCGCCACGTCGGACCGCTCGGTGCGGTCCGACAGCACCAGCGCACCCAGACGTCGGCGCCGGCGGGCCAGCACGGCGCCAGAAATCGGATCAAAACCCGTCTCCACCGCCTCACTGACCCTCGCCTGCAATGCGCGGGGCAAATTGTCGGGGTCCAGCGGCGTGGCCAGCCGGATGCGCGCAGAAGTCTTCATTTCCATCGATGCCACGACCAGCAACGGGGTCGTCGCCAGCTTGTCCGCGCGCGGCAACCGGGCGCCGCCGCCGCCGGACAGCCGAAAAGACCCCGGTTCGCCGCGCAGCTGGGCGATCCGATCGGGAAACGCGGCGGCCAACAGCTTACCAGGGCTCCCCTCGGCTGCTGCTCCAATGGCCACGCGCATTCGGCGACGATATTGCCCGGCGGCACGGCGGATCCGGGACAGGGCGCCACGATCCGCATCGGCATCGCCATGTTCCAGTGCGGCAAGTCGCAGCGCGATATCCGCCGGCGGCTCCAGACCCCGAAACGGATCGCGCTCCTCCAGCAACGCGGCCAGGTCCGCCGCCATCGCCGCCTCGCCAGAGGTTTCGGCGGCCAGCATCATCGCCGCCAGCCGCGGATGCGATCCAAGCACCGCCATGCGCCGGCCAGCCTCGGCGATCGTCCCATCCGCATTCAATGCCCCAAGCTCCGCCAGCAGGGCACCAGCTGCCGCCAGCGCCCCCGCGGGCGGCGCATCCTGGAACGCAAGGTCGGCCGGCTTCGCTCCCCAGGCGGCGCAGTCCAGCGCCAGAGAGGCCAATTCCGCCTCCAATATCTCCGGCCGGTCGAATGCCGGCATGCCCCGGTGGAGCGCCGCCGACCATAGCCGGATCGCCACGCCTGGCGCCTCCCGGCCGGCGCGTCCGGCCCGCTGATCGGCGGCGGCACGGGAAATTCGCAGGGTGGCCAGCCGCGTCAGCCCGGTGGCCGGATCGAGCCGCGGCGAGCGCCGCCAGCCGCCATCGATGACGATCCGCACCCCCGGCACGGTCAACGAGGTCTCCGCGATCGAGGTCGCCAGCACCACCCGCCGCCCCTTGGCCGGGCGCAGGGCCAGATCCTGTTCCGCCACGGGCAAGTCCCCGTGCAGTGGCAGCACAGCAGCCCCGCAGCGATCCAGGGCGGACTGCGTGCGCCGAATTTCCCCCATGCCCGGCAAGAACGCGAGAATATCGCCGTCATGCTCGGCCAAAGCCTCGCGCACCGCCCGGGCCATCGCGTCGGGCAGGTCGCGTACCGTGGCGATGTCGCGCTTGACATGGCGGACCTCGACCGGAAACATCCGTCCAAGGCTTTCAATCGCCTCCGCGCCCATAAGCTGCGCCAAGCGTGCCTGATCGGCGGTGGCCGACATCGCCAGCAGACGCAATTCCGGCCGGAAGTCCCGCTGCAATTCAAGGCAAAAGGCAAGCGCCAGGTCCGACTCGAGCGATCGTTCATGCACCTCGTCCAGGATCACGGCGGCAACCCCGGCCAAACCCGGATCCGATTGCAGCCGGCGCACAAGAAGGCCCTCGGTAATCACCTCTATGCGGGTCGCCTCGGAAACCGCGCTGTCCAGCCTTGTGCGAAAGCCAATGGTGGCACCGATGTTTTCGCCTATAAGCGCGGACATCCGTGCGGCGGCTGCACGGGTCGCCAGGCGGCGTGGCTCCAGCATCAGGATGCGGGCGTCGCCGCGCCAACCGGCATCCAGAAGTGCCAACGGCACGAGAGTTGTCTTGCCGGCGCCTGGAGGCGCTACCAATACGATATTGCGTCCCGCATCCAGCGCGGCGCGCAAGGCAGGAAGTGCATCATTGACGGGTAGGTCTGGCAGATTTCGCATGGTTCGCGGGCAGTATCACTCCTTCCAGTGGGTGGCGATGCTCATCGTCGGCTTTCTTGCCATGCCATCCTTGCCCCGCGCAGCCGAAAGCCTGGCCGTCAGCACCGCGCGAACCTCGGCGACGCTGGTCACCGACACCGATCACATCGCACCCGGTATTCCGTTCCGAGCCGCATTGCGCCTCAAACTGGCACCGGGCTGGCACACCTACTGGAAAAACCCTGGCGATGGCGGTGTTCCAGCCGAACTGACCTTGACGCTTCCCAATGGCGCCTCGGCCGGCCCAATCGCCTGGCCAGCGCCTGATCGGTTAATGGAAGGCCCGATCGCCACCTATGCCTACACTGGCGAACTGCTGCTGCCGGTCAAGATAACCCCGGGCACCGAACCCGGACCGATGACCCTGCACGCAGCAGCAAGCTGGCTGGTCTGCAAGGAAATCTGCGTCCCCGAAGAAGGCCGCTTCCAACTCGATCTCGCCGCCGGCACCCCTGCGCCATCCGCCGAAGCGCCGTTGTTTGTGCTGGCCGATAACCGCACGCCCCGCGCCATCGGCTGGCAAGCCACCTTTGCGCCAGACGCGACCTTGCACGTAACCGGTGCGGAGATCTCCCCGGCTTCCGTCGCCGAAGCCTGGTTCATGCCGGCCAGCGCGGGCCGCATCGACCACGGCGCAGCCCAGAAACTCTCCATCGGACCGGGCGAACTCACCCTGGCACTCACTCCGGGCCGGGACTTCCAGCCCAGCACGCCGCTCGACGGCGTGCTGTCGGTCCGAGACCGTTCGGGCCAACGCAGCAACGCGGAACTGCTGGCCCAACCCGGCAAAACGGCTACCGCCCAGGCCGCGGACCTGCGTATGAACCTGGGGCGCATGCTCGGTCTCGCCTTTCTGGGCGGATTGATCCTGAACCTGATGCCCTGCGTTTTCCCCGTACTGGCCATGAA
>CAINEA010000939.1 GCA_903847525.1 uncultured Acetobacteraceae bacterium
ATGCCATCACGCTCGAACGCGGCGTGACCCACGATCCTGCATTCGAGAATTGGGCGAACCTCGTATGGAACGTGCAGGGAGACGTTTCCCTCAAGGAGTTCCGCAAGGATATCCGCCTGGAGCTCTGCAACGAGGCCGGGCAACTGGTGATTGCCTACCAGATATTCCGCTGCTGGGTATCGGAATACATCGCGGTTTCCGAACTGGACGCCAATGCCGACGCGGTGCTGATCCAATCCATCAAGATCGAGAACGAAGGCTGGGAGCGGGTCAGCGCGGTTGTGGAACCGCAAGAGCCCTGACCTGTAATTTTACCGCTGCCTCTCGCGGGAAAACACACTGACGCTTTCCAGCCGGGCCGACCACAGGAACTGGTCGATCGGCGTGGCTGAAACCAGCCGGTATCCAGCGGTGCGTAGCACCGCCGCGTCGCGGGCGAGTGCCGCCGGGTTGCAACTGACATAGATCACCCGCCCGACGCCGGAAGCCGCGATCTGGCCGATTTGATCCAAGGCGCCAGCATGCGGCGGATCCAGCACCGCCACGGCGAACGCGGCGAGTTCTTTGGCCGACAGCGGCTGGCGGGCCAGGTCCCGTCGCGTGGTTTCAACCCTTCCGGCAAGCCCGGCCTGATTGGCCGCCTGGCGTAGGGCGTTGAACGCGGGCAGATCTCCCTCATAGGCTGAAACGCGCATATGTGGGGCCATGGCAAAAGTCAGCGTGCCGCAGCCCGCGTAAAGCTCGGCGACGCGGGATTTCGCGGTGCGTTTCTTCGGCAACCCGGCGATCACGGCATTGACGATCGCGGCTTCGGCCGAAGCCGCCGCCTGCAGGAAGGCGCCGGGTGGCGGCAGCACCGTCACGCCCGATAGCTTTGTGGCGGCTGGGCGCAGCGCACAGATCGCCTCGGTCTCCCCACCGTTCAGTGCCCAGCTGATCCTTGGCATATCGTGCACGCGGGCGAATTCGGTGACCTTGTTGCGGTCGCTCAGGCTGGGCGGACCATCGGTGCGCAGAAGCAGGTCTGGGCCGCTATCCAGCAGGTTAATGATCCCGGATCCTTCCCGGCGCAGCGCCGACAGGCCGGTAAGCAGCGCGCGCAGTGGCGCGATCAGCGCGGCGATGGCGGGGTCGAGCACCGTGCAGGCGGTAAGGTCGATCACCTCCGCGCCGCGCGCCTCATGCAGCCCCACCTCCACCCCACCCTGCACGCGGCGCAGCGCCAGATCCACGCGCCGGCGGCGGCCGGGCAGGGTACGGATGGTCGCGGCGGGTTCCGCATCGGCGTAGCCGGCGCGGCGCAGCGCGCCCTGCAGCAGCCCTGATTTCCAGGCGATATAGGGTTCGTCGCGCCAATGCTGCAACGCGCAGCCGCCGCAATGGTTGAAATGCGGGCAGGGGGGGACGACGCGATCAGGGCTGGGTTCCAGGATCGCGTCCACCGTGGCGGCGAAGCCGTTGCCGTGCTTGCCGGTGATGCTTGTGTGAACGAGTTCGCCAGGCAGGCTGAACGGCACATACAGCGCCCGCCCGTCCCCATCCATCGCCAGCCCGTCGCCGTCGGCCCCGATGCGCTCGATGCGCACCGGCTCCGCCGCGGCTAGATCAGGCGCCAAACGCGGAGATGCCGGTCTGTGCCCGCCCAAGGATCAGGGCATGCACGTCATGCGTGCCCTCGTAGGTGTTCACTGCTTCCAGGTTCATCACGTGGCGGATCACATGGTACTCGTCGGCGATGCCGTTGCCGCCATGCATGTCGCGCGCGGCGCGGGCGATATCCAGCGCCTTACCGCACGAATTGCGCTTGACCAGGCTGATCATTTCCGGCGCCGCGTTGTGATCGTCCATCAGCCGGCCGACGCGCAGCACGGCCTGCAGGCCTAGAGTGATCTCGGTCTGCATGTCCGCGAGCTTCTTCTGGATCAGCTGTGTGGCCGCCAGCGGCCGGCCGAACATCATGCGCTGCATCGTGTAGTCGCGCGCCGCCTGCCAGCAGAACTCGGCTGCGCCCAGCGCGCCCCAGGCAATGCCGTAGCGGGCGGAGTTCAGGCAGGAAAACGGCCCGCGCAGCCCCTTCACGTCCGGAAGCATGTTCTCCGCCGGCACGAACACCTCCGACATCATGATCATGCCGGTGATGGAGGCACGCAGTGAGAACTTGCCCTCGATCTTCGGAGCGCTCAGTCCCTTCATGCCCTTTTCCAGGATGAAGCCGCGAATATCGCCATTGTCATCCTTGGCCCAGACCAGCAGCACCTCGGCGATCGGCGAATTGGTGATCCAGGTCTTCGAGCCATTCAGCACATAGCCGCCATCGACGGCCCTGGCGCGGGTGCGCATGGAGGCGGGGTCGGACCCGGCGTCCGGTTCGGTCAAGCCAAAGCAGCCGACCCATTCTCCGCGCGCCATCTTCGGCAGGTATTTTTCCTTTTGCGCATCCGATCCGAACAGCGAGATCGGATACATCACCAGGCTGGACTGCACCGAGAAGGCGCTGCGATAGCCGCTGTCCACCCGCTCCACTTCCCGAGCGATCAGCCCATAGGCCGTGTAGCCGACGCCGGCGCAGCCATAGCCGTCGATCGTGGCACCCAGGAAGCCCATCTCGCCCATCTCGTTCATGATCTCGCGATCGAACGTCTCATGGCGGTTGGCCAGCAGGACGCGCGGGAACAGTTTGTCCTGGCAATAGGCGCGGGCGGCGTCGCGAATTGCGCGCTCTTCCTCGGTCAACTGGTCGTCCAGCTTCAGCGCATCATCCCAGACGAACTGGGTGAAATGGCTCTTGGTAGCGGCCGGAGTGTGCGGGGCGGGTTGGGTAACGACATTCATGCCTCGGTCTCCGATACATGGGTCTCTGGGTCCTCGACGATGGTGACGTCCGGCAGTTCCGCCTCCGGCATATCAGGCACGGGCCTATCCGGTATGGGGGCGGCGGGACGCTTTGAACGCGCGCTTATCAGCATGAACGAGGGCACATCGTCGCCGAAGCCGACCACGGACGGGCCAAGGTCTTCGTCACGCCGGCGGAAGTCGCGGCGGGGGCCGTTGCGGTCACGGTCACGGTCCCGGTCACGGCCGAAATCGCGGGGGGTGTCGCGTACGACGTCACGGCTGGGTTCGCGGTCGCGGACCTGGATGTCACGCTCACGCGGGGCAGGTGCCTCGCGATCACGCGCGGCGGGGATATCACGCTGCCTTGGAGCGGCTGCCGGCTGGAGGTCTTCCTGCGTGGCGACGATCTCGGGGGCGGCGGCGAGCTTTCCGCGTGGCGCGCGTGGCGCGCGGGTGCGGGGGGGCTTTCGGTGGAGCGTCGGCATCCGGTTCGGCCTTCGGGGCGCGCTTCGGTGCGGCTTTCGCCGGACGGTCGGCGTCGTCCTTGGGTGGCGCTTTCTCGGTCCGGCCACGCGCTGCCGGCTTGCCGCGTGCACCGCTACGGCCGCGGCGACGGCCGTCATCCTCGGCCCAGTCGACGGGGTCGAGTCCCTCGACAACGACAGGCGGGATCGGGTTGCCGGTAAGCTTCTCGATGGCTTCAACGGCCAGGCGGTCGGTTGGCGCGGCGATGGTGAAGGCGGCGCCCGCCAG
>CAINEA010000940.1 GCA_903847525.1 uncultured Acetobacteraceae bacterium
AAAAGGAAGAATGCGAACCCGATGCCGCCGATTCTGATTCTATTCGTAAACTAAGCGCCAACTTTGAGCTTCTTTTGTTCTGCAACGGATCAGGTGGAAAATGAGGGGAGGCTTAAGAGTACGGAAAGCTTGTTCGTTTCGCACGGGTCCGTTAACATCGCGATACGGGTGATCACGACACGGCGATTTGCGCGACGCCACCCGCGGACAGGCGGCTGAAGGCGTGCGAAAAGTGGGGGCGAGCGAAGCCAGTTGTTGAAGGGATACTTCATAACCACCTATGGAAACCTTTACCCGGCAGTGTCGCAGAGTACGCTCGCCGATCTGGTATTTGCGGAGCCGCCCACACTGAGCGGCCAAGAGTTTCACGGGACGTTGCTGCTTGAGGAATCCTTTCTCGGGCTGCTTGCCAGTATGCTGAAGACGAAGACGTTGGCCGTGGGGGGAACGGTGTCGGATGGGGGCGGCGTGCTCACCGTCGCGTTCGGGCTGGCGGATGATGCGGCCGCGCGTGCGGGCCTGGCTGAATGGATTCCGCTGTTGAAGCCGCCGATGCTGGCCAAGCTGGATGTGACACAGCACACGGTGATCCTTTCCGCCGCGCAGAGCCCCGATACCGACGACATGACCGTAACGGCCCATCTCCGGCTGGGCAAGGCCAGCGCCGCACTCACCATGCCCGTGCCGCAGGACCCCCTGGATATGAAGATGTCCGTCCGCGTCAGCGGGACCACCATCGCGCTGGAGGATTTGCAGGATCTGCTGGGCGACGTTGCGAACTGGTATCCGCGGGACACGGTGACGCCGATCTTGGGTCCCTCGCCGAAATTGGAGCTGCTGTCCCTAGGGCTGATCTTCAGCGAGACGACCCTGCAGAACTTCAAGCTGTCGCTTGGAGCGATCGATGTGACGTTGGGCGCCAGCGCCATTCCGCTGATCGACAAGCGCCTGTATCTCGATCCGCTGTCGGTGCGGGTGATCACCAGTGTGCCGCCCAGCGGCGCTCCGATCATCGGGCTCGGCGGCCTGTTGAAGTTGTGCCGGCACCAGTCGCCGGGGGATTTCGGCCATCCCTCGGTGACACTTGAACTGAGCCTGAGCGTGCCGGATCTCGCCATCGGCGCGGATCTCGAAAATCCAGGCAACACGCCGCTCGCCGAGGTGATCCGCGATCTGATCGACCAGGATATTCCACTCGGGCTGCCGGACAGTTTGACCCTCACGCGCATTCGCCTCGACGCGCAGTTCGACAAGGCCAAGCACAATATCTCGGCTTTTTCTGCAACCCTTGGCATGTCGGCCGGGTTCGGCGGGCTTGCTGCACTCGATCTCGAGCGGATCGAACTCGGTTTGAGTTACGCGGCGTGAGCCAGCTTACCGTATCCTTCTCATGTCGGATACGGATCGGTGATATGCTGCTGCCCTTGCGCTCGGTGTTCAGCGGTGGCGCGGACGCCGCGCGGCGCGGCGTGCAGAAGGGCTTTCTGTTCGCCCTGGACCGCCTTCCGTCCGATCCTGCGGTGCGGGTCAATCTGGGCGAAATCGTGGGTATGATCGAGACGAAACTGGGCGCCGGGGAAGGTCATCTCGCCAACGTACCTGGAGCAGGCATCGCCAAGCAGGTGTTGCCGGCCGGGGATGCCGGGTTCAGCCATACGAACCAGACCGTACTCGAAGTGCAGAGCTTTCTGTTCAACACCTCGACCGAAGCGATGTTGTTCGCGATCGACCTCGATGTGGTCGGCAGCGATCCAGGCCAGGGCGCGTTCGCCCTGCCGGCAGCGCTCGCCGGCTGGCTGCGTATCGACCGTCTCGGGTTGCGCTTCTCTGCGCGCACGAGCACGCCGCCCAGCGGCGCGTAGGCGATGGCGACGGATTACGATGTAGAGATCGCGCTCAATCTGACGATCGGGTCCGTGCCGGTTTCGCTGACCGGCGCTGTCAGCACGATCGATGGCGACACCGTCTACACGTTCGACGGCGGCATCGGCCACGCAACCATCCATCTCGGGGCATTCATGCAGGCGGCGATGGAGCAATTCGGCGCCACTGCGGAATTGCCTCCGGAAATTGATCTGACCGCCTCGATCACCTATGTCGCCGGCCGCCTGCAGCATCGCAAGCCGCAGCATGGCGAAGCCACCACGAATGTCGCGCTGGCTGGCGACTTCACACTGACGACCGAAAGCCACGGCGCCGTGCGGATCGTCTTTCATGCAAATACGATCCAGGGTGCGGCGGCAACTGCGCCCTACGTGCTGGGCGCCGCATTCGATTTCGATCTTCCGTTTGCCAGTTTACCGCTGCTCGGCAGCATCCCGGGATTTAGCGACCTGGCGTTGACGTCGGTGGGTTTTTCCTATGCGAGCGAAGCGGCCGAAGACAAGCCCGCTTCATTCGCCATTCCGAAGGTGACGCAAAAGCCCAGCCCGCTCGTCGTGGCAGACGGACCAGACAAGACCGCGAAAACCTATGCCATCGATCCGAACAGCACGGGGCACGATCTGCTGATCCGCAGCCCCGGCTTTTCCCTGACGGTGGGCATCACCAACAAGGCGACTGGAGCAGTCCTGCGGAATTTCGCCATACCTCTGGGTGGCCAATCCCGGCCGCATCGCGACTTGGCTCTTGCGGATCCCCCCGCGCCCGCAAGCAGCGGCACCAAGGATCCGATCAACTGGATCGATCTCGACAAGACATTCGGGCCGGTCCGGCTGAACAAGATCGGACTGGCCTACGCGCAAGGCGAAGCGACCTTCGGGCTCTCGGCCACCCTGACGCTCGCCGCCTTCTCGCTCGATATGCAGGGGCTCGCCATTACCTTCCCGCTGCCCCTGCCAGGGCAGCCGGCAGGCAAGACGGTCAGCTTCGATTTGGCGGGCCTCGCGCTCGATCTGCGCAAGGGCGCGCTGGAGATCGGCGGCAGTTTCCTGCGCGTGCAGCAGGACGGGCACCAGGCGTATTTCGGCGAGCTTGCAGTCCAGGCGGCGGGCTTCGGGCTGAAGGCGATGGGCGGCTATACGCCGGCGGTTGATGCGGCGCATCCGGCCTCGTTCTTTCTCTACGCGCGACTGACCGCACCGCTCGGCGGGCCGCCCTTCCTGTTCATCACCGGCCTCGCCGCGGGTTTCGGCGTGCACAGCGCGTTGATGCTGCCGACAATCGACAGCGTCGGCAATTATCTGCTGCTGCCGGGCAAGGCGCCGGTACCCGCGGAGGGTGCGCCCATCGGAGACACGGTGCGCACGGTGCTTTCGCAACTCCAGGCCGGAGAGGTGTTTCGCTACCAACCCGGAGAATACTGGATCGCAGTCGGCATTTC
The DNA here is from genome assembly GCA_903847525.1 of uncultured Acetobacteraceae bacterium. GTDB lineage: Bacteria > Pseudomonadota > Alphaproteobacteria > Acetobacterales > Acetobacteraceae > PALSA-911. The sequence goes on from CAINEA010000940.1 coordinate 3,323, forward strand.
ATTCACCTCCTTCGAGATGATCGACGCGTTCGCGCTGGCAACGGTTGCCTTTGGCGTCGAGCTGCAGATCGGCCTTTTGGGCAGTTGCTCGATGACGCTGCCGAAGGGCGCCCAGGGCATGGTCGTCGGCTATGCCGAGATCGACATCGTTGCTTCCTACACCCCCTCGACCGGCCTGATTGCGGTTGCCGGAAAACTGTCGCCCGCGTCGTTCCTGTTTGGCGGCTACGTGCATCTGAGCGGCGGGTTCGCGTTCAATATCTGGGTCAGCGGCCCCGACAAGGGCGACTTCGTCGTGTCGCTCGGCGGCTATCACCCCGCATTCAAGCGGCCGCCGAAATATCCGGCGGTGCCGCGGCTCGGGCTGCAGTTCGTGCTGGGGCCGCTGCAGGTCACCGGCGAATCCTATTTCGCGCTGACACCGGCGATGATGATGTGCGGCCTGGCGTTGCACGCGTCATGGAGTTCCCACGGCATCCGCGCCTGGCTCGATGCCAGCATCGACATGCTGTTGGTCTGGTCGCCGTTCCACTATGAGGCTCAGGCCGGGCTGTCGATCGGCGTTTCGATCGATCTCGGGCTGTTCCAACTCGATTTCCATATCGACGCGCTGTTGAAGGTGTGGGGTCCGCAATTCGGCGGCACGGCGGAAATCGATCTCTCGGTGGCGAGCTTCGTCATCAGCTTCGGCGCGGCGCGCGTGCCGCCGCCACCGGTGGGCTGGGCCACCTTCTGCGCCAGCTTCCTACCCAAGCCGACCGAGCGGAAGAAACCGCCGGCGCCACACCTAATGCTGCGGGCGGCGCGCGCGCACGCGGCCGGCGCCCGCCGTACCCGGAACATTGCGGCGGCCGGCTCGGATCCGGAGCAGAACGCGGTGACCGCCAGCGTGGCCAGGGGTCTGGTCTCGACCGATGTGCAGGGGCTGGACTGGATCGTCGATCCGGATGGGTTCTGGATCGAGACCCGCATAGCCGTCCCCGCTAGCCGGGCAGAATGGAAGCGCGTCGGCGATACCGTGGCGCTGCCCAATGACCTGATGACCTGGCGCAGCGGTACGCTGCAGGCCGCCCCTCGTCTGTCACTCACCCTGGATGCGGATTCCAAGCCGTTTTCGGAGAAAGAGGTCTGGAACCCGAAAGTCTGCATCCGGCCGATGCAGCTCAGCGGCGTCGCCGCCTATCATACGCTGGCACTGCGGGCGATAGCCGACGCTGCCGCTCCGGCCGATGTCGACGCGGTGCAGGTCACGCCCGTGACCGGGCCCGTTGCTGCTGCCTTGTATGCCGAGCCGATACCGCCCGCGGCGAAGCAGGCCGCCAACGAACCGGCGACGGTGCCGCACGCGCTGACCGGGTTCCGGCTCACCGCGAAGCAGCGGCATCCGACGCGCGTCAGCGCCATGCCGCTCCGCGAGCTTCTGTTCGGGGCTGGCGACAAGAGCTGGTTCGCCGACGGCGCGCCGCACTTGGATGGACGCTATCAGGTCGCCGCCTCGCATCCACGGACGGATGAACTCGATATCGACCTGTCGGGCGCGCATACCGCGAGGCTGGTCAACAACGGCTTCGTGCTCAGGGCCCTGGCCGACCCATGGGTGGCGGCGGAGCGGCAGGCCATACTCGCAGATCTGAAGACTGCGAGGTGGATCGGCGAGGCCGACGCCGAAATCGATCTGGCGGACTTCAGCAAAACCACGACGCTGACCGGGTGGCCCTCCGTCGCGCGGTTAGGCGATCGTCCTGCGAGCAGGGCCTTGTGAAATGAGCGCCGGCGGCCCGATTCCAGATGAAAACGTAACGTTCGTGCAGCATGCGCTGCCGGGTTTGCGCAACGGGCCGTACGAACTGACAGTCTCGCACCGCGTCACCGAGACCCTGGGCGCGCCGATGAGCCGCACCTATCGTTTCGCTGTGCGTGGCGACCGTTTCCGGCTGAGCCGCCTCGACATGATCCAGTCGTTCTTCCCCGCGATCGGCGCCGGCAAGTTCGATACGGCCCTGCCGCATGTCGTGTTGCGCAGTCCGACGTTTCCGTGGAGCCGCAGCCCCAATGCCCAGGCACGGGTCGCCGGCTCCAGCGAGCCCGACCAGCCGACATGGCTCGCCATCCTGCTGCTCGACGCCGACGACATTGCTTCCCACCAGGGCGCGTCGATCTCCGCCCGCGACGGCACGATCGCCGACCTGTTCGCCCCTGCGGGCACGATCTCCTATTTCGGTGCCTCGCAGGACCCGTTGAAGCTCGATCCCGGCGACACAATGGACCAGCCCATCCGGATCGTGGAACTGCCGCTAAAGCTGTTCTGGCAAGTTGCGCCGACGCTGGACGATCTGAAGCTGCTCGCCCATGTCCGCCGTGTCGCGTTCGTCAACCGCACCAGGATGCCAGGCGTGAACGATGTGGGAGAGCCCGAGGGCGATTTCGCGGTGGTCTTCGGCAATCGCCTGCCGGCCCACGGGCGGGTGAGCACCGTGCATCTGGTGTCGCTGGAGGGCCTCGCCGGCGTGTTGCCGACGGGCCCGGACAGCACCCCGCCGCCAGCGCACGCCGGCGACGGCGCCAAAACGATCCGGCTCGCGGCGCTATCGAGCTGGAGCTTCGCCTCGATGGGCGAGAGCGCGACGTTCACGGATGCGTTGAAGCGGCTGAACGCGGACGGGCTACCGACGCTGCACCTGCCGGACGCAGGGACAAACCCGCAGGTGAAGGACGCGCTGGCCATGGGTTTCGTGCCGTTATCGCACCGGCTGCGCGACGGCGGGAAAACCGTCTCGTGGTACCGCGGCCCGCTGGCGCCGTACGCGGTAGATGACGGCCGGCTGCGGACCCCGGTCAATTCGGCGGACGAAGCGTTGCTTCTCGATCCAACCTCGGGGATGCTGGACACGTCCTACGCCGCGGCGTGGACGCTCGGGCGCATGCTGGCGTTGCAGGACAAGGCATTCTCGACCGCGCTGTACGGCTGGCGTCAGGGGTCGCTGCAGAAGGTGGCAGCCAACGTGGAGACCAACATACTGGAAAGCTGCTTTGGCGACCGCATACGCAATGCCGCGGCGCCTACATCGGCATTGGGATCGGCCTCGGTATCGGCATTGGCGCCAGAGCACCTGATGCTGGGCGCGCTCCTGTCGCTGGGACAGCGGAGACGCGAATGAGCGAAGCGATTTCCCGGCGTCTGGTAAAGGAGGCGCTTGCCGCTTCACTGGCATCGCCGCACGCGGTCGCGCTGGCGCTCGGCGAGCCCGAGGTGCCGGCCGCATTGAAGTCCTGGCTGGGCCAGCTGATGTTGCTGCACGGCGTACCCTTCGCCTCCCTGGTGCCGCACGAAACGATGTTGCCGGCGGAATCGATCCGCTGCTTTCATCTGGATCCGAACTGGGTCGAAGCGCTGGTGGACGGCGCACTGAGTATCGGCCGCAACCAGGCGCCGCCGGCCCAGCGATCCTTCGCCGCGCACGTCGATGCCGCGATGCGGCCGGCCCTGCTCGCGCAGGCCAGACAGCATGCCGGCGGAATGCGCGCGAACGCGCTGGGCCTGCCGGCGTCCGGCGGACCGATGCAGGTGGTCACCGGCTTCCTGCTGCGCTCCGCGGTGGTGCGCGACGTTCCGGGGCTCGGCGTGATGGCCTATGGCTCGGTCGCGGGCGATCAGCCGCCGTTGACGTTGCTGCGCCCCGAGCGGCTTGGTCCGCGGTCGGAAGTGCTGCTGTGCCTGGTGCAAGGCGTGATCGCGCGGGTCGACCTGTTTGAGCCACCCGAGCATCTGCATTACGGCTTTCATGATTTCGCCATTGCCGGCGACGGAAAAGTATCGGCGAGCAAGATGGTGCGCTCGTTCACGCGCACGCCGGGCCCCGGGGGCGATACGATTTCAATCAGCCCGCAGGCGACACAGGTGGATTTGAGCGATTGCTTCCGCCCCGGTTCGCCGCGCACCCTGCGTCTCGGCCAGGTGGCGGCGAAGCTCAAGGCAGAGGATGCCGCCGAGATGGGCTTTGCCATGACGCAAGGGGTTGGCCTCGTCAGCTTCCTCAAGGACGGCGCGAAATGATCGCTGTCGTGCCGCTGCAAGTTGCAGCGTTGCGCGTGGGCGCCGACGACGCCACGGGCGTCACTCCGCGTTTCAAGGGGCGTACTGCCTGGTTCGAGAAAGCGCCCTACGGTCAACCAGCCATCGCCAACACCGGCGACGCCGTGTTCCAGGATCTGGCGGACCAGACCGGAACCAGCGAGAGCCTCGGGCCTGGCATCCATCTGCATTGGGAGCTGCCGGATCATTTCCGCCGCGGCGCGCAGCCGCCGTCCGGTGGCCCTGTGCGTTTTCCTGCGGTTCCGAATCGGTGGCTGGTGATCCGCTATCTGCGTGTGCGGGATGGCGCGACAGGTGCGCTCGGTCCGGTTCGGACGATGGCCTGGATGGTGGAGAGCGACCGGCTATTGCTGGCGCCGCAGACCGATCCCGGGCAGACGCCCACCGGGCGGCCGGCGGTGCCGGTTCCTGTCCCCGCCGATCGGGGGAGCCAGCCGTTTCAGTTTCTTGGATGGGTGATGCCGCTGGATGGCTGGCGGGAGGGCGGCGACAAGTACGCAAGCTATCTGGCAGAGCCGCTTACCGCGATCGGTTTTGTCGGCCCCGCCTTCTCCGCCTACTACCCCGAATGCAGCAGCGTCTTCGGGTTCTGGGATCGGTTCCTCGATGAGCGGGACATCAACCGCGCGGTTGCCGCCAACCAGCCGGTGCATTTTGTCGCATCCTACCACGTGATCGGCTGGGTACACGATGCGGCGGCGGACCCGCTTGCCGGCCTCGCCGCCGATGCGATGGAGGCCTATCGCGCCCGTGAGGCCCATTGCAAGGCCGAGAAAGTACCGCTCGATACCTGTTTCCCGCGCGAATTCGTGCATCTGGCGGAGCGGCGTCTGCGCTGGGCGTTTCGCGCCGAGGAATTGCCGAAGGTGGCTACGGGCGATGCCGTACCGGTCACGGCGCCGTCGCGGACGTTTTGCTCCGGCCTCATCCAGGGGGTGCGGTGGGACTTTGTCGGCGACGGCAGCGACATCGGCTTCGTGGCCAACCAAGGTGGCAGCGATACCGCGGTCTGGACCGACAGCGTCGCCGTCACCGTCGGGCGCACCACCCAGGAAGCGCTCGCCGCGACCATTCGCGCGGATCTGGGCGGCGGCAGCGATCATCCGGACGTGCAGCACAACTACGAGTTCCTGATCCATGCGCTGCTGCTCGGGCTGCTGTATGGGCTGGAACAGAAGACCAACAAGATCGCCGAGCTCGAGGATGCGCTGCACGGCCAGTCCTTCGCGCGGGTGGACGGGGGGCACCTGTGGGCAGTGCAAAATCGGGGGTCCCAGCAGGAAGAGCCCGACCCTGACGCCGAGATCGAATTGCCCCTGGCCGTCGCACAGGCCCTGGCCGAACTTAATGGCGCGCAGAAGGAGTACGACCAGGCGCGCGCCGCCCTGTCGGCGATGCGCAATCAGCTTTTCATGGACTGGTTCCGCTATGCGCAGGCTGAAGCGGTAAAGGATCCTGGCACCACCAAGCTGGGTACGTTCCTGGCCCGCGGCGGCCTCACGGGCAGCGGCGCGCTCGCGGCGGTGCACCGGCAGGGGCAGCGGGCCGGCGCGCTGGAGGTGAAGATCTCGGACAATGGCGATATCTCGTTGCAGGGGTCACCGGATGAATCGCTGGCGTCCCGGGTCGCCGCGCGGCATCGCGATGCCGCGGCGGCGATCCCGGCGGGTGCGGACTGGGTTCTGCGCCAGGTGCCGGCGCCGCCGTTCTGGCGGCCCGGCGAACCGGTGCTGCTGCTGAGCAAGGGAAAGATGATCGAGCCGGTGCGGCGGAACGGCCCCGCCGAGACGATCGCGGCGCGCGTCGATGGCCAGTTGATCGATAGGATCGCCGGCAGGTCCGGCGACGCCGCGTTCACGTTGGATGCGGAGAGTGTCGCGGCATTGCTGCCGGGCGCGCTGGACGACCGGCTGCCCATGCCCGATACGGTCCGGCGGCTTGCGGCCGAAGCGCTGCTGCTGATGACCTCGATTGCAGATGCCGGGGCGCACGCCGCCATCGTGGCCACGGCGCAGGCCGGGCTGTTCGAGGCGATCCGGGCAGAGGGCGCGGTGTCTGCTGCCAATCCTGTGCAAACCGCGGCAGGGGCAACCGTTACCTTTACCAACGAAACCGGAAACGGCTGGGCGCCGGATCCGGTGGGCTGGTCGCGCCAGACCGCGTTGCCGGAGTTCGGCGCCAGGCGGCTCGATCCGTTCCTGCCGGTGTCCCTGGTATGGGAGGTCGCGGTCACACCCCTCAGGCATGCATCGCACGGGGACTACAGCGCCGCCAATCTCACCGATTACTTCCGGCTCGACGACGAGGGGACAGACTGGACCGCGCGCCTGCGGGATGGCGCCGCCGTGCCGTTGCTCGGCGGGACGACAATCACCTACGGCGGCTCGGTTGTTCTCTCACGCCGCCCGACGATCAGCCTGGGCCAGCAGATCGATACCTATCTGGCCGACCATCCGCACGACCCGAACCATCCGGAGACGGACCCCGGCCCCGAACTGTCCAGGATCAAGGCCGATTACGCAGGGGCGCGCATGCTGTCTCAGGGTCTGAGCGGCTTGCCGGCGCAATTGACACTGCGGAAATTCATCGCCCGCATCCCGGTCGCCGACCTGGTATACCCTAGCGGCGTGACGACCGACATCGGCGCGCAGGCGCGGGCAGACAATTGGTACGACGGCCCCTTCAACACCTACAAGCCGGTCCCCGACGGTCCCGGCGCCGCCTATTTCGGCCCGCTGTTCGCTGGCATGATGAAGGTGACCCGGCTGGAAATCATCGACGCGTTCGGCCAGCGTCTGGCATTGACACCGCAGGCTGGCCCGATGCGATCCAACCCTGCCATGAGCCTGAAGCCGCCCCCTGGCCTGCCGCCGGAGACGGGCGACATATTCTTCCCGCCCCGCCTGCTAAACCCCTCGCGGCTGTGGTTCCGCTGGCTTTCCGCGGCGACGCCGGCCAACCACTCCGACGGTTTCGTCGAGATGAATACGCATCCGGCAACGTCGCCGGTCTGCGGCTGGGTCCTGCCCAACCATCTCGACCACAGCGTTGCGTTCTACGATGCCGACGGCAAGCCGGTCGGTTCGTTTGGGCTGGAGGCGGACGGAACGAAATACTGCACCCGTCCGGGCAATACCGAGAACAAGGCTGGCGATCTGGACAAGGACCTCGGCCCCATCAATCCGCATCTGGCGCGGATGATGCGACACGTCGCATCCGCGCCGGAAGGGTTCCTCGCCGACCTCATGGCAACGATACTGGCGACCGACGCAACCATTCTTCCGGGCGGAGCGCGGGAAGATGCGTCCCTGGCGGTTTTCATCGGCCGGCCGCTGGCGCTGGCGCGCGCGGTGGTCGGACTGGAAACCCAGGGTGGCGTTCTGCCGCTCAGCCAGGCCGACCCGGGCCCCGATGGACCGTTCCAGAAGGCGATCGACGGCCAGATGACCGCCTATGCGGACCGCGAGGCAGTGGCGAGCGCGCATGTGGGCGGCGTGGTGTTTCCGCTCCGGCTCGGGGACGTCGCCAATCTCGACGACGGGCTGATCGGCTACCTGCCCGAGACGGCGGCGGGTGAACTTGCCGGTTTCTATTCACTGCAGGCGCCTGCGGGAGCCGATCATGGGGTCGTCCGGCCGGATCTCTCGACCCTGGCGCTCCGGCTCAACGAGGCGCCGCGCGTCGTCTCCCTGTTGCTGGATCCGCGTTCGGCGGTGCATGCGACCACAGGCATCTTGCCGGTTCAAAAGCTGCGTATTCCGCCGGACCAGTACGCCGCAACGCTTCGCGGCCTCGCCGTGACGTTCGTCGCGCACCCGCTGTTGCAGGGGCGGCTGGGCCGCGTGGTGCCGTTGCCTCAGGAAGCGGGTTACGACTGGTCCTGGATATCGCCGCTCGGTGACGCCAATGGCGGCCTGCGCGCGAACGCGGCGGATGATACCGCCATCACAGACTACTCGCCGCAAATCCTGGAGGAGGGATGGCTGAGCCTGGCGCCGTCGCCGCCGGTGGCCTGCCGCAATCCGGAAGATGCGCCATGAACCAGGGCGACCTGACATGCCAGGCTGTCGAGGCGACCAGTAAGCAGCCGGTGGTCGTCGCGGGTGTCGCCGCCAAACTCCAGGTCACGCTCGACAATCTGTCGGGCGGGCCGGTCGGGCTCGCCGGCAAGCCATCGGCCTCGACGCTCACACTTTATCTGCCGCGCTTCTACCCGGCCAAGGCAGCGGCGGACATGAAGGTGACCGTGCCGGATGGCTGGTCGTGTACGCCCACCGCCGGCCCGATGCCCGCGTTGGTGCTGACCTATACCGGCGCGTCCGGGACTCTCGGCGACGGCCAAAGCCTGTTGGTAACAATCGTAACTGCCCAGGTAGTCGATCGCTGATCGACGGTTGA
>CAINEA010000941.1 GCA_903847525.1 uncultured Acetobacteraceae bacterium
GACACGCTTGCCCTCGAAGCTGACCGGTTCATGCGGCCATCGGGCGGTGTGGCAGGATTCCCCCTGATAGCTGTCCACGCCGGGAATGTTCGGCATGGTTGGCGCCGAGAGTGGGCCGACGGCGGTGATCAGGAAACGGCACGTGTAGTTGCTTCCGTCCTCCAGCGTGACGTCCCAGCTTCGCGTCGGTTCCTGGTAGTGCGCCGATTTCACCCGGGCGCGGAACTGGATGTCCTTGCGCAGGTCATACTTGTCGGCGACATGGTTGAGGTAGCGGAGCGTCTCTGGCTGGCCCGCGAAGTGTTCGGACCAGTCCCACTCATCCAGCAGGTCCTTCGAGAAGGAGAACTGGTAGGAGTAGCTTTCCGAATCGAAGCGGGCGCCGGGATAGCGGTTCCAGTACCAGGTGCCGCCGACGCCGGTGCCGGCTTCCAGCACCTTCACGGTCATCCCGAGCTCGCGCAGCCGGTAGAGCTGGTACATGCCGGACATGCCGGCGCCGATGATGATGGCGTCGTATTGCTGGATGCCCGACGTGCCGGGCCGGTCCATGACGGCTTGCGAGGACGACATTCTTGTTTATCTCCCATTTCGGACGCGTGGCGCGGGCCGAGCCTGGCCATTGAATGCGTGGAATAGTGAAATTCCTCATATTATGAGAAATATTTGCTGTCAAGTGGAACTATCGATAAATCTCGTAACCGCAATATTTTTCTATTTCTCGTTATGAGAGAATTCGTGTAAACGTCAGGGCTCACGCTGAAAACCCGGGTCTGTTTCGGCAAGGTCAAGACAATGGACGACATCAGCCTGCCCGTGGATGGTTCTCCCGGTTCCGCACCGCGCACCGATTCCGGCGCCGGGCCGCGTGCCGACACGAGCATCACCCGCGTGTTCGGCATTCTCGACCTTTTCACTCCGGACACCCCGGTCTGGACGGCAGACCTGCTGATGGAACAGCTTGGGCTCGCTCGCGCCACGATCTACCGGTATGTCCGCGCGCTCTGCGATGCGGGCTTCCTGGCCGCGGTTTCCGGCGCGGGCTACGTGCTGGGGCCGCGCTTCATCGAGTTCGACCGCAGCATCCGGCTGGCCGATCCGCTGCTGCAGATCGTGCCGCCTGTAATGGCGGAATTGCGCGACGTCGTGAACGGCGGGCAACTGCTGTGCGCCTTCTACGGGCTGCGGGTGCTGAGCGTGCTGCAGGACAAGACCGACCCGAACATTACCATGAGCATGGAGCGGGGACGGCCGTTTTCGCTTTTCACGGGGTCTCCGTCGCGGGTGATCCTGGCGCATCTGCCCCCTTATCAGCTGCGCAACCTGGCGCTGAACCACCAGAAGGAGATCGCGGCGGCGGGGCTGGGCGAGGGCTGGCAGGCATTCCGCGACAACATGCGCGCGATCCGGAGGACCGGCTTTGTCGCGGCAAGCGACATCGACAAGGCGCTGATTGGGATTTCGGCGCCGATCTTTCAGGCGCCGGGCGCGGTCAGTGCCAGCCTGTGCCTGGTGCGGACGAAGGAGAACGCGCCGCCCGAGCAGGTCGCGTTCCTGGGCGAACTCGCGATGAAGGCGGCGCAGCGGATTTCACGCGAATTGCAGGCATTCCGGCCGGTGCGCGCGGACCGGACGCCGCTGTCGGCCCCCGTTTCGCGCGTTCGCTAACTTGATCTGCTGGACCCCGACCCAGTGGAATTACGGGTGCAGCGGGGTGGCGACGTCGTGGCCGAAATACGCGCGTTCCAGACGATGGGGCAGGTCGGGTTCGCTGGTGGCCGCCTCCATCACGATCTTGCCCTGCGCCATGGCATAGACACGGTCGGCCAGGCGAAGCGCCTTTTCCACGAGTTGTTCGACCAGCAGAACCGCCGTGCCCTGTTCGCGCAGGGACGCGGCAACGGACAGCACCCGGTCCACCAGCACGGGCGACAGGCCGGCCGATGGCTCGTCCAGCATCAACAGCCTGGGCCGGCGAACCAGGCCCTGGGCCACCGCCAGCATCTGCTGCGGGCCGCCGGACAGGGCGCCGGCACGATCGGCGCGCTTGGCGGCGATTTCGGGGAAGTGGGCGAGGGCCTCGTCCACCCGGGCGTGCCGTTCACCGCGCGGCACGTCGTAGCCGGCGAGGAGCAGGTTGTCGGTGACCGAGAGCTGGGTGAACACGCGATGGCCCTCGACCACATGCACCAGGCCATTGCGGGCGGTGTCGCGCGGCGACGAACCGGCGAGGCTCTTGCCCGCAAAACGGGCGGTGCCCGACCAGGGGAGCAGGCCGGAGACGGCGCGCAGCAACGTGGTCTTGCCGGCGCCGTTGGGGCCGAGCAGGGCGACGATCTCGCCGGGGTGGACGATCAGGTTCACGCCGTGCAGAACGATGATCGTGCCATAGCCGGCCGTCAGGTCGGCGACGGACAAAAGGGCCTCGGTGGTTCGTGGAGATTCAGGCGCCGAGATAGGCACTGACCACCTCCTTGTGGGCGCGGATGTCGGCGGGCGTGCCGGCGGCCAGTTCGCGGCCGAGATTGAGCACGGTGACGTGGTCGCAGATGTCGAAGATCAGATCGGCATGATGTTCCACCAGAAGAACCCCGGTGCCGGCGGCGGCGATGGCCTTGATCAGGCTGCCCAGGCGGTTGATTTCATCGGTGGACAGGCCGGCGGCGGGTTCGTCCAGCAGCAGGAAGGCAGGGCGGCCGGCCAGCGCACGGGCGATTTCCACGAAGCGCAGTTCGCTGTGCTGCAGCCGGTCGGCACGGACGGCCGCCAATGAGGCCAGGCCGACGACCGACAGCGCCTGCATGGCGCGGTCCGTCAGGGTTCTTTCCTCCGACCGGTAGCGCGGCAGCGTCAGCGCGGCCTCCATGAAGCTCGCGGTGCCGTCCACGGTGGCGCCCACCATGACGTTCTGCAGCACGGAGGCCTCGCCGATCACCCGGGGGGTCTGGAAGGTGCGCGCGATGCCGAGGGCGGCGCGGGTTTGCGGCGCGCCATGCGGCAGCACGCGGCTGCCGAGAAAGGCTTCGCCTTCCTGCGGGGCATAATAGCCGGAGATGACATTCAGGGTGGTGGTCTTGCCGGAGCCGTTCGGGCCGATCAGGCCGTGCACCTGCCCGGCGCGGATGGTGATGTCGAGGCCATCGATGGCACGCACGCCGCCGAACGCCAGCACCACATTGCGGAGCACGATATCTTCCCGTACCGGGCCATGATCGAGCAGCGCGCGCAAACGGTCGGGCTGGGGGACGATCGACCGGTGGCTTTCCAGCGGCTTTCGGTTGCGGAAATCGAGCAGCGCGGCGATGCCGCCGGGCATCAGCAGCACGATCGCCAGCAGCAGCGCCGCATAGAGGAAGGTCGACCAGGCCACCAGGGGTGCCGCGAATTCCGGCAGCAGGGTGAGCAGGATGTTACCGAGCAGCGGGCCGAGGATGGACCCGCGCCCACCGACCAGGATGGCGATGAAGAACGTCACCGACAGGTCGAACGTAAAGGCATCCGGCGTGATGTAGGATTGCAGGGTGGCGAACAGCCCGCCCGCCACGCCCGCGGTGAAGCCCGAGAACAGGAACACGATGGTCAGCAGCCGCGCCTTGGAAATGCCGGAGGCTTCGGCGGCCACCTCGGCATCGCGGATGGCGATCAGCGAGCGGCCGAAGCGGCTGGCGGCGATGTTGGCGGTCATCCAGGTCACGATCGCGGCCAGGCCCAGGGCCAGGAAGTAAAGGCCCCAGGCAGAGTCGAACGGCGGCGAGAGCGTGGGTCCGGGCAGGCCGATGCCGCCGCCGGTGACGCTCTGCCAGGACAGCGCCACCTGGGTCAGGATCGTGGCGAAGCCGAGCGTGGTCATCGCGAAATAGAACGTGCGCAGGCGCAGCGCCGGCAACCCGACGATCACGCCGGACAGCGCGCCGACCACCCCGCCGGCGGCATAGGCGATGAACGGGTTGAGGTCGAAGCGGGCGACGAGGATGGAGGCGGTGTAGGCACCGAGCGTGAGCAGCGCGACCCAGCCGATGGCAAGCTGCCCGCCATAGCCGACCACCAAGTTCAGGCCGGCGACCAGGATCCAGTAGACCGCGGCGCGGGCACCGATCACCGCCCAGTAATCATTGGCGAAGAAGGGCAGCACGAGGGCAGCGGCCAAAAGGGCCGCGTAGGGGAGCAGCGCCTTCATCAAACGCGCCGGGCAGCCGGGGCGCCGAACAGGCCTTGCGGCGCGACGAGCAGCACGATGATGAAGACGGCGAACACCGCGACCCCGGCGACCACGCCGCCCATCAGGAAGTTGGCCGCCTGCTGGAACACGCCCAGCGCCAGCCCGCCGATCACCGCGCCCTTGTTGTTGCCGAGCCCGCCGAGGGCGACTGGAATGAAGCCGTAGAAATTCAGCATGCTGCCGTTGGCAAAGAACGCCAGCAGCAGTTCCCCGCCCGCGAAACCGGCCAGGCCGCCGACCGCGCCGGCGAGCGCGTAGCTGGCCATGCGCAGATTGCGCTCGGGCAGGCCCAGCGCCCGGGCGGCGAAATTATCCTCGGCGATGGCCAGGAAGGCACGCCCGACCAAAGTGCGGCGGTACAGCAGTTCCAACCCGACGATGGTGGCGACGCAGGCCAGCACCGGCAGCCAGAATTTCTCGTCCCACGGCCCGCCCTCGCCGATGCCGATCAGGCGTGGAAACGGCTGCGGCTCGGTGCTCCATTCGATGGCGGTGAAGGTCTGGATCATCAGCGCGAAGCCGAGCGTGGAGAGTACATACAGATGCTGGTCCAGCGCCTTCAGCACCGGGCGGACGGCGATGATCTCCGTCACCAGCCCGACCAACGCGCAGCCGCCCAGCGCCAGCACCATGCCGGGCAGGATCGGCAAATGCAGCCGGCTGATGAACATCGCCCCCAGCACGCCGCCGAGCATGCCCAGCTGACCGGCGGTGAAGCTCATCACCCGGGAAGCCGAGAACATGATGTTGTAGGTGACGCCGATCAGCGCATAGGTGGCGCCGACCGCGAGTCCGGCCGCCAGGATCGCGGCGAGCATTCAGACGTAGCCGGGAGCAAGATCGAACGCGCCGTCGCGCTGGGTGTTGGCCTTGGACATCACCACGTCCGTGCCCAGGAAGCCGTTATGCTGTTCGGGGCTGAACGAATAATGGCCGTACAGCCCGGGCCACATGTTCAGCGTGTTCCAGTAGCCGATGATCTTGTCGCTGTCGGTGGAGCCGGTCTTGGCCACCGCTTCGGCGATCAGGTTGATGGCATCGACGCCGGACGCGATCCACCAGAGCGAGGTGTCGGCCAGCGGCATCTTGCCGCGCACGCTGTCGACGAATTCCTGGTTCGCCTTGGGCAGCTTGCCGTCAGGGCCGTAGGAGCAACTGCGATAGCCGACCTGGTAAACCTTTTCCCAATATTCCGGCTTGGCCACCAGCTTGCCGATCTCGCCGGTGCCCAGCGCCGGATGGCCGACGATCGGCACATCCCAGTTCAGCGCGGCACGGGCGTTCATCATGCGCGCCGCCATGCCGGCCGACACGGTCCAGGAGACGAGTGCCTCCGCGCCGGCATTCTTGGCGCGCAGTAGGTCCGGCGTGACATCGGGCTGGGCCGGATCGATCACGCCGTCGTACACGATGTCGAACCCGGCCTTCTTGAAGCTGGCCATGCTGTCATCGTGCGCGGAGGTGCCGTAGCCGGTGGCGTCCGCGGTGATGGCGACCTTCTTGGCCTTGACGATGTTCTGGCAGTAGTTGCGCACCGCGTCGTCCCACTGTGCGTTGGACGGCGTGACGCGGAAGGCATTGGGGAATTTCACCGGGTCGATCAGGCTGTTGACCACGCCGGCGACCAGGCTGGGCACCTTGGCGCGGGCCATGATCGGCGTGGTGGCGAGCAGTTCGCCGGAGTTCACCGGACCGAAGATGGCATGCACCTTCTGTCGGCTGATCACGTCCTGCGTCGCGTTCACCGCCTTGGTGGGGTCGCCTTGGGTATCGCGGCTGATCACCTCGATCAGTCGGCCATTCACGCCGCCTTTGGCGTTGATCTGCTCGACGGCGTGCTTCACCCCGCGATCGAAGCCGATCGTCGGCGAGGAGAGTGGCCCGGTGAAGGTGGCGAGCCAGCCGATGCGGATCGGTTCGGCCTGGGCATGGGCCGGGCGAAGCAGAGCGGGGGCGGCGAGCGCCACGGCGGAGGCACCGAGCAAGGTGCGGCGGTTCAGCCGGGATCCGTTGTTCGACATTTGGTTTCCTCGGTCGCTTGTTTTGGGGCTTGCCGTTCAGGCGCAAGCTTCTGCAACGAGGATACAGGGCGCGGCCAGTGGCGCAAGGCAGGGGTGCGCCGAGGTTCGGCCCCACAGGCCGCGAGCGACCGCCGTGCCAATCAGCCCTTCGGCAGCCACACCACGAAACGGGCGCCGATCACGTTGCCGATCACGTCGCGGCGGTTCTCCGCGGTGATCCGGCCCTTCAGCGCCTCGACGATCTGCCGGCTGATGGACAGGCCCAGGCCGGAATGCTGGCCGAAATGCTCGCCTTTCGGCCGCTCGGAATAGAAACGGTCGAAGATGTGCTCCAGCCGGGCTTCCGGGATGCCGGGACCATCGTCTTCTACGCTGATCTCGATCACGGTGCCGGTTTCCTGCGCCCGCAGGCCGATCCGCCCGTTCGGCGGCGAGAAGCTTTGGGCATTGCCGATCAGGTTGCGCAGAACCTGCACCAGCCGGTCCTCCACCGCCTGCACGAACAGGCCCTCGGTTGGCGCGTCGAGTTCGATATGGGCATCGCCCTCCCGGCGCGTGGCCTCATGGATTTCCGCCAGCAGGTTCAGGATCTTCGCCACATCCACCTTTTCCGTGGCGGTGCGGGACAGTTCCGCATCCACTCGGGACGCATCGGAGATGTCGCTGATCAGCCGGTCCAGCCGCGTCACGTCCTCGCCGATGATGGCGAGCAGGCGCTTTTGCTGCGCCGGGTCCTCGATGCGCCGCAGCGTCTCGATCGCGCTGCGCATGGAGGACAACGGGTTCTTCAGCTCATGCGCGACGTCGGCGGCGAACTGCTCGATGGCGTCCATGCGCGCCCACAGCGCGCCGGCGGATTCCGACAGTGCCACGGCGAGCACCCCGACCTCGTCATGGCGTTGCAGCAGCGGGTCCGGCACGCTGCCCTCGCGTCCCTTGCCCTCGCGCATCTGCGCGGCGGCGCGGGCCAGCCGCAGGATCGGCCGGGCGATGGTCAGGGACAGGTACCAGGACAGTACCAGGGTCAGCACCAGGGCGATGCTGAACAGCGCCAGGATGGAGACACGGATGCTCAGCAGGCTGTCGTCCACCTCCCGCGCCTCGCGCGTCAGCAGGATGATGCCCACGTTGTGCCGGTTATGCTCCACCGGCACCGATACCGTCACCAGCAGCCGGTTGTCGTTCGTGCGCCGTATATAGGCCGGCATTTCCCGGTTCTGATCGGACCCGGACAGGCGAAGCTCCTCCTTGACGTCCGGCGTCCAGTCAAGCCCGGGGCCACCTTCGGTCAGGTCCACGACAAGCCGCGGCTCGGTCTTGTGTGGCAGCAAGGCCAGGGCCTTGTCGTAGAGATACCCCATCGTGCCCAGAACTTCGCCGCGCTGCGCCGCCGGCGGCAGGGGCTCGGAGGAGATCGCCCCGCCGGGTCCTTCGCGGACGCGGCTGTCCGCGATCACCTGGCCGTCGGGGGCGTAGAGCTTGGCCTGGGCGTCCGGCGTCGGATCGGTAAGGCGGCGCAGCAGGCGGCGGGCGAGTTCGGGCACCAGCACCGGGTTGTCCGGGCTTTCCTCCTTCACCGCGCTTTCACCCAGCGCCCCGGCATAGATCCGCGCCTGCTCGCGCAGCGCCGAGACGGTCGCCTGCAGCAGGCCGTTCTGGTACTGGTCCAGATACAGCAGGGTCGCCACCAGCAGCGCCAGCGGCAGCGCGTTCACCAGCAGGATGCGCCGCAGCAGCGGCGAGACCAGGCGCTGGCGGAAACGCTTATCCACCGCCACATCCGGCGCCAGAGTGCCGAGATTGGTCCCGTCAGGCATCAGGACGACCCGAGGGGAACATCACTGCTCCTTGTAGCGGTAGCCGATTCCATAGAGCGTTTCGATGTGGTCGAACTCTTCGTCGGTCTGGCGGAACTTCTTGCGCACCCGCTTCACGTGGCTGTCGATGGTGCGGTCGTCCACATAGATGTTCTCGCCATAGGCGGCATCGATCAGCTGGTCGCGCGATTTGACCATGCCGGGACGCGTCGCCAGCGCCTTGACCAGCAGGAACTCGGTCACGGTCAGCTGGATGTCGCGGCCCTTCCAGGTGCATTGGTGCTTGGTCTCGTCCAGCGTCAGGTCGCCGCGCACGATCACCCCGCCGGGGGCGGCGCCGGAGCCTTCCGCCTTGCTCGCCTCGTTGCGGCGCAGCAAAGCGCGGATGCGCTCCAGCAACAGGCGCTGGCTGAACGGCTTGGTGATGTAGTCGTCCGCGCCCAGGCGCAGGCCCATCAGCTGGTCCACCTCCTCGTCCTTGGAGGTCAGGAAGATCACCGGCATGGCGGAGCGCGCGCGCAGGCGTTGCAGCAGCTCCATCCCGTCCATGCGCGGCATCTTGATGTCCAGCACGGCCAGGTCGGCCGGCCGGGCGGCCAGACCATGCAGCGCGCTTTCCCCGTCGGTATAGGTTCGGACCAGGAAGCCTTCCTGCTCCAAAGTCATCGTGACGCTCGTCAGGATGTTGCGGTCGTCATCGACGAGCGCGATGGTCTGTTTCATCTTTCGGTCCTTGCTGGAACAGCCGTATCGGGTCGCTCCGACACACGGAGGACACGATGGACGGCAATTATGGCCTATTCGGGACGAGGGGTGAACGGAATATGGCAGAGACCGAAAATGAGCCGGCGCCGGCGGCCCCGTCAGCCGCCGATCTGGCCCCAGACCTGCAGGCGCGTCGGCTGCTGCGGGCAGCGCGGGCCGGGACCCTGGCCACGGTGGCGGTTGCCCAGGATGGCGGCCAGCCATTCGCCTCCCTGGTGACGCCGGCCATGGCCCAGGATGGCGCGATCCTGCTGCTGTTGTCGGACCTGTCCGAGCATACCCGGCATCTTCGCGCCGAGCCGAGATGCTCGCTGCTGGTGGTGGGCGCCGCCGAGAGCGCCAATCCGCAGACCGCTCCACGCCTGACCTTGACCGGCCTCGCGACGGTTTCCGATACGCCGGCAGATCGGGCGCGGTATCTGGCGGTGCATCCCTATGCTTCGCTGTATGCCGATTTCGGCGATTTCCACCTTTGGCGCATAGCGCCGCGCGGCGGCCTGCTGGTGGGTGGCTTCGCCCGCGCCACGCGGTTGCGCATCGTGGAACTGGTCCCCGGGCCCGAGGCCGCCGAAGCGCTGACCGCGGCTGAGGCGGCGGTTTTGTCGCACTGCAACAACGATCATGCGGACGCAATGGCCGCCATTGGCGTGTCGGCCACCGGGCGC
Organism: uncultured Acetobacteraceae bacterium; assembly: GCA_903847525.1. Lineage (GTDB taxonomy): Bacteria > Pseudomonadota > Alphaproteobacteria > Acetobacterales > Acetobacteraceae > PALSA-911. Next base: position 9,488 of record CAINEA010000941.1, read on the forward strand.
GAGGGGGCGTGGCGTATGGTTACGCTGGATACGGACGGCTTCGACCTGCTGCTTGACGACACCACCGTACGGATTCATTTCTCTGTGCGAGTTGCCGACGGTGGCGCGGTGCGCGGCGAATTGGTGCGTTTGACGCAGGCCGCGCGCCGAAATGCCGAACACTCAGGAGTATCTGGCTAGACCGGCCGGCACTCAGCCCGTAAAACCATCGCGAAACGTCCGAACAGCGCCTAACGAGCGCTTGAGAAGCAGGAGCTTGCTTTGACCAAACACGCTGCCACTACCACTCCTGCCGCGACGGCTCGAAGTGCACTGGAGGGCACCGGCGTTACCGCCGCCCGCCCTGTTTATACCAACCTGACGGCGCCGGGCCTGGTCGCCGAATCGTTGCGGCGCCACGAGGGCCGGCTTTCCGCCGACGGCGCGATCATGGTCAATACCGGCGTTCACACCGGACGCTCGGTGCAGGACAAGTTCGTGGTGGACGAACCGGCCACCACTGCCGATGTCTGGTGGGGCAAGATCAACAAGAAGCTGACGCCGGAAAAATTCTCCGTGCTGAAGACCCGGGTGCAGGCCTATCTGCAGGGCCAGGAACTGTTTACCCAGGATCTGTATGCCGGCGCCGATCCCGCCCATCGCGTTCGGGTGCGGCTGGTCACGACGACCGCCTGGCACGCTTTGTTCGCCCGCAACATGTTCATCCGCCCGCCGGCGGAAGACCTCGCCGGCTTCGAGCCGGACTACGTTATCCTGCACGCCCCGTATTTCCAGGCCGACCCGGATATCGACGGCGTGCGCACCTCCACCGCCATCGCGCTGTCGTTCGACCAGAAGCTGATCGTGATCGCCGGTACCGAGTACGCCGGTGAGATCAAGAAATCGATCTTCACCGTGATGAACTGGAAGTTGCCCGCCGAGGACGTGCTGCCGATGCATTGCAGCGCCAATCTGGGCAAGGACGGTGACGTGGCGCTGTTCTTCGGCCTGTCCGGCACCGGGAAGACCACTTTGTCCTCCGACCCCGCCCGCCCGCTGATAGGCGACGACGAGCATGGCTGGGGCGAGAACGGCGTCTTCAACTTCGAGGGCGGCTGCTACGCCAAGGTCATCAACCTGTCCCAGGAAGCCGAGCCCGAGATCTGGGCCGCCAGCCATCGCTTCGGCGCGGTGCTGGAAAACGTGGTGTCGGACGAACACGGCAGGCTGGACCTGACCGACAAGTCGCTGACGGAAAACACGCGTTCCTGCTACCCGATCCACTACATCCCCAACGCGGAGCTCTCCGGGCGCGGCGGCCAGCCCCGCAACGTGGTGATGCTGACCGCGGATGCCTTCGGCGTGCTGCCGCCGATCAGCAAGCTGACCGCGGCACAGGCGATGTATCACTTCCTGTCCGGCTACACCGCGCGTGTCGCCGGCACCGAGAAGGGCCTCGGCGCGGAGCCGCAGGCGACCTTCTCCACCTGCTTCGGCGCGCCGTTCCTGCCGCGCCGGCCGGAGGTGTACGGCCAGATGCTGTCGGAACTGATCGCCCGGCACGGCGCCGATTGTTGGCTGGTCAACACCGGCTGGTCCGGCGGCCAATACGGCGTCGGCAGCCGCATGGCCATCCGTCACACCCGTGCGCTGTTGCGCGCGGCGCTGGACGGCAGCCTGGCCAAGGTCGAATTCAAGCGCGATCCGTTCTTCGGCCTGATGATCCCGACGCACGTGCCAGGCATCCCCGACGAAGTGCTCGATCCGCGCCAGTCCTGGGCCGACAAGGCGGCCTACGATCGCATGGCGAAAGAACTGGTCCGCCAGTTCGAGGAAAACTTCGCCTCGTTCGAATCCGGCGTCGGGGCCGACGTCAAGGCTGTCGCAATCCGGGCCGCGGCCTGAGGAAACAGGGCCAGGGGCAGGGCCGTCTGGCCCTGCTTCCTTGCCCGGCTGCCCAATAGCCGGGCAGCCTTTCGATAATTTCCTACCAGTTTGGCCCCGATTAGGCTTACTGAGCCTTCATCGCTCGGTACGCCGTCTCGGCTTGTTGCCGGCCATTCTGGATCATCTGCACTCTCATGAGCTTCCCCACGACCAATCCCGCGCTGGCGAGCGCGCTCACAGCGCGCGACTATCTTGAACCCACCGCGGTCCAATCCGCCGTGCTGGCCCCGGAAGCGGACGGCCGCGATCTGCTGGTCTCCGCGCAGACCGGCTCCGGCAAGACCGTCGCCTTCGGCCTCGCCTTCGCCCCCACGCTGCTCGGCGACGCCGAGCGCTTCGCGCTGCAATCCGGCGCCCCACTCGCCCTGATCGTCGCCCCCACGCGGGAATTGGCGATGCAGGTGCATGGCGAACTTACCTGGCTGTATGCCGAAACCGGCGCCCGCATCCTCTCCTGCGTCGGCGGCATGGACGCCAGCCGGGAACGTCGCAGCCTGGCCAATGGCTGTCATATCGTCGTCGGCACCCCCGGCCGCCTACGCGACCATCTGGAACGCGGCCAGCTCGACATGTCCGCCCTGAAGGTCGTCGTACTCGATGAAGCCGACGAGATGCTCGACCTCGGCTTTCGCGAAGACCTCGAATTCCTGCTCGACGCGACGCCAAAGTCCCGCCGGACCCTGCTGTTCTCCGCCACCATCGCGAGGGAAATCGCCGATCTTGCCAAACGATACCAGCGCGATGCGCTGCGCATCGACACGCTGGTGCGCAACCAGGCGCATGGCGACATCGAGTATCGCGCCATCCGCATTCCGCCCTCCGATGTCGAGCGCGCGGTGGTCAACGTGCTGCGCTTCTTCGACAGCCGCGCCACCCTGGTGTTCTGCGCCACGCGCGACAATGTCCGCCATCTGCACGCCAATCTGCAGAAGCGCGGCTTCGCCGCCGTCGCCCTGTCCGGCGAACTTAGCCAGGAAGACCGCACCCAGGCGCTGCAATCGCTGCGCGACGGCCGCGCCCGCATCTGCGTCGCCACCGACGTCGCCGCCCGCGGGCTCGACCTGCCCGATCTGGGGCTGGTCATCCATGCCGACCTGCCCACCAACAAGGAAACCCTGACGCATCGCAGCGGGCGCACCGGCCGGGCCGGGCGCAAGGGCGTCTGCGTGCTGCTGGTGCCGCACCCCAAGCGCCGCCGCGCGGAAACGCTGCTGGCATCCGCCAACATCAATGCGGCCTGGTCCGGCCCGCCGACCGCGGCCGAAATCCGCACGCTGGATCAGGAGCGCCTGCTCGCCGACCCGATCCTGACCGAAGCCGCCACCGAGGAAGATCTCGCGCTCGGCCGCACGCTGATCGCCAACAGCAACGCTGAGGAAATCGCCGCCGCGCTGATCCGGCTGTATCGCTCCCGCCTCCCGGTCGCGCAGGACCTTTCCGATGTCACCCCGATGGCCGAACGCCGCGAGGAACAGCGCCCCGACAGCCGTGGCTACAAGAATGCCGACCGCGATCTGGCCCCGGTGCGCGAAAAGCACGCACGGCCGGAGAACACCACCTGGTTCAGCCTGAATGTCGGCCGCCAGGGCAATGCCGATCCGAAATGGATCCTGCCGCTGATCTGCCGGTTAGGCAACGTCACCAAGCAGGACATCGGCGCGATCCGCATCTTCGACACCGAAACCAAGTTCGAACTGGCTGAGGAACGCGCCGAGGCCTTCAACGCCTCCATCCGCGCTTCCGGCGAGACCGAGATCCTGTTCGAAGCCACCTCTCCGGCCAGTCAGACCGTCCGCCCGACCGGACGCTATCCAACGAAACGGCCGGAGAACGCCACGCCACGCGCCTTCCAGAAGCCGGGCGCCCGGCCGTATGCCAAACCCGGCGCCAAGCCGTACAGGGCCGCCAAGCCGACACGCGCGAAGGCCTAAAACCCCGGCCCGGCTTCGGGATCACTCCTGAACCGCGGGAGGTATGTTTCCGGGCGAGGGCGACGCACGATCTTTGCCATCCGTGCCTAAAGCGGTGCGTCGCCTTCCAGCATCACGCGATACAAGTAGCGCATCTGGTTCATGTCGTAATCACCGTTCGCCTTGTGCAGTAGGCACCGGTTGTCCCACATCACCAGATCGCCTGGCCGCCATTTGTGGCGGTACTCGTATTGGGGCTGGGTCGCGTGCGCCAGAAGTTGCGTCAGCAATTCCTGCGCCTCCGCCTCCTGCATCCCCTCGATGTCGTCGATCCGGATCGGATTGATGTAGATCGCGCGCCTTCCGGTTTCCGGATGGGTGCGCACCAGCGGATGCACCACCGCGTCCGGCACCCGGTCCCGGGCGTTTTCCGCCAGCCCCATCAGCTTTCGCGCACTGTGCCGGCTTTGATACACATGCACCGCGCGCAGGCCGTCGATCCGCGCACGCATCGCGTCCGTCAGTCCCTCATACGCCGCGTGCATGTTCACATACTGCGTGTCGCCGCCGCTATCGGGCAGCTGCACCGCATGCAGCACGGTCGCCTTGGGTGGCATCCGGTCGTTGGAATGGTCGGTATGATAGCCCTCGCCAGGGATATAGCGTGTTCCGTCCGGATATCTATCCTGGTTGGAGATGTAATGGATCAGCGGACATTCCGGCAGCGCGAAGCGGGTGTTGTGCTGCACGAAGACCTCGCCGAACAGCCGCACCGCGGCCAGCATCTGGTCCGGCGTCAAGCTCTGCCCGCGCACCACCAGCACCGAATGCTCGACAAAGGCCCGGTTCAACGCCGCCCGCAGCCCGGCATCGATCGGCTGGTTCAGGTCGATACCGCTGACCTCGACACCTGTATGGGCCGACAATTTGCCGAACA
>CAINEA010000942.1 GCA_903847525.1 uncultured Acetobacteraceae bacterium
CATCATCGGCCCGGTGGGATCGCCGGAAAGCACCGGCATCAAGCCGGTCGCCGCGCGCAACGAACAGATCGCCTGGAACGCCAGCTACGCCAAGAATGCGCTGGAGCCGAAATACCCGCTGATGTTCCATATCTCGCCCGGCCCGGCCGGCTGGGCGGACGCCGTCATCAAGACCGCGAAAAAGCACTTTCCAATGAAATCGGTGGCCCTTATCGCACCGAACGACCAGGGCGGCACCGACATCGCCAGCGTGGACGCCGAGCTCTATCGCGCCAACGGCATCACCACGACGGAAGAATACTACCAGCGCGGCACAACGAACTTCGCGCCGATCGTCACCCGCGTGCTGGCCACCAAGCCGGACGCGGTGGACACCGCGTCCTCGCCGCCCGGTGACGCCGGCGTGCTGGTCAAGCAGCTCAGGCTGGCCGGCTTCACCGGCCCGATCGGCCGGCTCGGCGGTCCCGGCACAGAGGAGATCATGCGCGTCGCCGGCGGGATCGACGTGCTGAAGGATTTCTACTGGTTCGAATCGGTGCCGACCGAGGACCCCAAGGTCCGTGCGATCGACGATCTGTACCGCAAGCTGGTCGGCAAGGAGCCGCCGAACAACACCGGCTTCTGGGCCGACCTGCCTGCCGCGCGCCTGACACTGAAGGCGATTTCCGCGGCCGGAACGACGGACGACGTCCAGAAGGTGGCGGCGGCTCTGCGCAAGCTGCCGGTGGATGATCCCAATCTCGGCAAGGGCGTCTGGGGCGGCCAGAAACAGTTCGGCATGGCCCAAGAACTGTCGTTCCCATTCGGCGTCGGCATCATCAAGGACGGCAAGAATCTGGGCGTGCAGCGCACGGAGCCGGGCGAGTAGCGTAACCGGTCTCGGATTTCGCCGATGGAGCAATTCTCCCAGGCCATGATCATCGGTGTGAGCCTGGGGGCGCAGTACGCGCTGCTGGCGCTCGGTTTCACCCTGATCTTCGGCATCCTTGGCGTGGTGAATTTCTCCCACGGCGGATTCTATATGCTGGGCGGCTATGTCGCCTATTCCTGCGTGTACCATTTGGGATTGCCGTATCCGCTGGCGGTGCTGGCGGCGGTATTCGCCACGGGCGCGCTCGGCTACCTGTTCGAGCTTGTGCTGCTCGAACGGGTGATCGATGACCATCTGTCGACATTGATGCTCACACTGGGCCTGTACCTGATCGTTTCCACCGCCGTGCTGCTGATCTTCGGACCGGTGTCGCCGGAGTTTCCCTTTCCGGTCAGCGGCGCCTGGCGCGCCGGGCCGATCTATGTGCCGCTGGAGAATTTGGTGGTGCTGGCGGTCTGCGTCTGTGCCATCGCCGGTCTTTATGCACTGCTGTTCAGCACCGATCTCGGCCGCGGCCTGCGCGCACTGGCCGATGACCGGGACGTGGCGATGGCGCAAGGGATGCGGCCGAAGCTGCTGTTCCCGCTGGCCTTCGCGCTGGCCACCGGGCTCGCCGGACTGACCGGCGCGCTGGTCACGCCGATCCTGTCGCTGTCCCCCTCGGTCGGCGATCCGGTGCTGGCGACCTCGTTCCTGACCGTGATCCTCGGCGGCCTCGGCAGCCTGGGCGGCGCCGCGCTGGCGGCCTTCGTGGTCGGGATCGTGGAGGCTTATACCAGCGTCTATTTCGGCGGCTCCGTCGGCGCGCTGGTGCTGTTCATCCTCGTGCTGGTCATCCTGGTGTTCCGCCCAACCGGTCTGCTCGGCCGCGAGATCCGGGGCGCCTAACGGATGGCTGAACCGGTCGAGGGGGCGCTGCCCCGAAGCAGCGCGGGCTTTTCCTGGGCGGGTTTTCCGTGGGCGGAATTCGCGGCCTGCCTGGTCTTCGTGGCGGCCTTCGCCATTCCATCGTTCACGCGCAGCCAGCTGATCTACTCCATCGCCAACCAGGCCCTGGTCGGCGTGGTCGCCGCGCTCAGCGTCTGGATCATGCTGCGCATGAACCTGCTGACCTTCGCCACGCCGGCCTTCATGGCGATCGGCGGATATTCCGTGGCGATCCTCGCGCCGATGGGCGTCACCGACGCGTTCGCGCTGACCGCCATCAGCTTCGTGGTGCCGGCTTTGCTGGCCTTGCCGCTCGGCGCGCTGGTGCTGCGGCTGCGCGGCACCTATTTCGTGTTGGTCACCTATGTTCTGTCGGAGATCCTGCAACTGATCCTGTTCATGACGCCCGACCTGACCGGCGGCTCGAACGGCATTTCCGGCATTCCGGCCGTCACGTTCCTCGGTACGGAACTCGTCAGCAACCGGGCGGTGCTGAAGATGGCCTGCGCCATCGGCCTGGTCGCCTGCCTCATCACCGCCGGCGTCACCCGCTATTTCCGCCAGCATTTCGCCGCCATCGAGGAGAACGAGATCCTGGCCGAAAGCCTCGGGCTGGTGATCTGGCGCTACAAGGTCATCGGCTTCGTGGTCGCGGCGGGGGTGGCGGGGCTGGCCGGGTTCTCGCTGGTGAACATGCTGCTGACCGCGCATCCAAGCTCGTTCAGCTCCGGCTCGGCGGTGGATTTTATCGCCTACACCATCATCGGCGGCCGGGCGTCCATCCTCGGCCCCGTGGTCGGCACCGGGTTGCTTGTCTGGGCGACTAACCTGTTCGGCACCCAGGGCCAGCTGGCGCAGGGGATGTACGGCGTGCTGATCCTGGCGGTGGTGCTGGCGGCGAAGGGCGGCATCACCGGCTCGATCGCCACCCTGTTCCGCCGTGTGCGGGGGGCCAACTGATGGCCGGCGACGAACTCCGGGTCGAAGGCCTCGCCAAGCGCTTCGGCGGCTTGCGGGTGTTCCACGACATCAACTTCCGCCTGCCGCCCGGAGAGATCCTGGGCGTGATCGGCCCGAACGGCGCCGGCAAGACCACGCTGATCAACGTGATCTCCGGACGCATCCAGCCATCTTCCGGGCAGGTGTTCCTCGGCGGGCGCAACATCACCGGTCAGCCCTCGCACGCGCTCAGCCGGCTCGGCGTGGGGCGCAGCTTTCAGCAGACCAACACCTTCCGCTCCGCCTCCGTGCGCGAGAATATTTCCCGCGCCATCCGCTTCAGCCGCCGCTCCGGCAGCGCCGTGGGGCTCGATCTGCTGCTGCGCGATTTCCAGCTGACCGACCGGATGAACGAGCAAAGCGACAAGCTGCCGTACGGGTTGCAAAAGATGCTGGGTCTGGCGATGGCCTATGCCATCGGCCCGCAGGTATTGCTGCTCGATGAGCCGGCCGCGGGGCTGGAGCGCGGAGAGCGTTCCCGCATCGACGGCTTCGTCGCGCATGTGCGCGAACATGGCGGCTGCGGCGTGCTGATCGTCGAGCACGACATGGACCTGATCCGCCGCCTGTGCCCGCGCATCCTGGTGCTGGACGCCGGCTATGTGCTGGCCGACGGCCCGCCCGCGGAAGTGCTGGCCCGGCCCGACGTGATCAAGGCCTATCTCGGCGCCGGCGACGAGGATGAGGTTTGATGCTGCTGGAAATCGAGAATTTGGGCGTTCGCTACGGCGGCATCACCGCGCTCAACGGCGTGTCCATCGCCGTGGCCGAGGGCGAGACGGTGCTGCTGGTCGGGGCCAACGGCGCCGGCAAATCCAGCACGATCAACGCCGTGATCGGCCTGGTGACCGCCGCCTCCGGGCGAATTACCTTCGACGGCAAGGACCTCGGCAGCGTGCCGTGTGAGCGCCGCGCGCGGCTGGGCATCGGCTATTCGCCCGAAGGCCGCCGGGTATTCCCAACCCTGACCGTGACCGACAACGTGCTGACCGGCGCCTTCGGCCTCGGCCGTGCGCGCCAGCGTGAGGCGCTGGACTGGCTGGTGACGGTGTTTCCCCTGCTGAAGGACCGGGCCCAGCAGCCGGCCGGCCAGCTCTCCGGCGGCCAGCAGCAGATCGTGGCCCTGGCGCGGGCGATGTGCGCCTTCCCCCGGCTGCTGCTGCTGGATGAGCCGTTCCTGGGCCTGGCGCCGGTCTGGATCGAGCAGATCAGCAGCGCGATCACCCAGCTGAAGGCGCGCGGCACCACGGTGCTGATGACCGAGCAGATGGCCCGCCCGGCGTTGAAGCTGGCAACGCGCGGCTATGTCATGCGCGGCGGCGAGGTTCGCCGCAGCGGCACCGTGGCCGAAATCCGCGCGGTCGCGCTGGCCGAGGAATACCTGTAGCGCGCCGGGATTCCCGGGCGCCCACTTGAGGCTTGCGGCATGGCCGCGCACACTCCCCGCCAACGGAATGGTGAAATGGACGATGATCGATGCGTGATGCGGATGTGACGGCTGCCCCGTCTCCGGCGGAGACGAACACAGCTTCTCCGGCGGAAACGATTGCCCGGTTCGAAAACAGCTCGACCCGGGTAGAGACGCCGAACGGTGACGGCAAGATGGTCTGGCACATCTGGGGCTCCGGCCCGGTGCTGGCGCTGTTCCATGGCGGTGCCGGTTCCTGGCGGCACTGGATCCACAACATCGACGAGTTGTCCAAGCACTACCGCCTGCTGGTCGCCGACCTGCCAGGCCTGGGCGAGTCGGATGATCCGCCGAACGGCGATGACGCCGACGCGGTTGCCGCCATCGTCGCGAACGGGATCGACGCGATCATCGGTACCGAGGAAACCTACGACGTCGCCGGCTTCTCCTTCGGCAGCACGATGGCGGTCTGTGTCGCCGCGCAGAAGGGCCAGCGCGTGCGGTCCTGCACGGTGATCGGATCGAGCGCGATCGGCCCGTCCGGCAGCATGATCGAACTGCTGAAGGTCCGCAGCCTGTCCGGCGAGGAACGCGTGGCCGCGCACCGCACCAACCTGAACCGGCTGATGATCGCCGACCCCAACAAGATCGACGCGCTGGCGCTGGTGATCCAGGAATGGAACACCATGCATTCGCGCCTGAAGACGCCCACG
>CAINEA010000943.1 GCA_903847525.1 uncultured Acetobacteraceae bacterium
ACGCTATTCGCGTATTTCGACCTGTGGACTTATCACGGCGTCATCGACCGTATTCATCACGCCCTCTACGTTCAATGCCGTGAGGCTTTACAACGGGAGGCCAGCCCGACCGCCTGCATTATTGATAGCCAGAGCGTGAAGAGCGCCGAAAAAGGGGGGGCCATATCGACCCGAACGGGTATGATGCAGGCAAGAAGATCAAAGGCAAGAAGCGACACATCCTGGTCGACACGCAGGGTTTGCTGATGCATGCGATTGTTCATCCGGCTGACGTGCAAGATCGCGACGGCGGCATATTGCTGATATCGAGTTTGTTTGGTCTCTATCCATTCCTGAAGAAGCTTTTTGCCGATGGTGGCTACCAAGGGCCGATTTTCGAACGGGCCACAGCCAAACTGATCACCGGTCTTGACGTGGAGATCGTCAAACGCTCGGACGCGGCAAATGGTTTCGTTGTTCTGCCACGACGTTGGGTCGTAGAGCGGACATTTGCATGGCTCAATCGCTGTCGTCGCCTGGCGAAGGATTTCGAAAATCGAACCCGAGCCGCTCTGAGTTTCCTGAAACTTGCATCCATCCGTTTAATGATGCGAAAGATATGTAATCGTTGAAAAACTTTCCGGACGGACTCTTACGCTGCGGATGCTCGGGGTCGGTGAACACGCCGACGTGGTCGATGTCCTCGCGCGCGGGGATATTGCGCAGCGTGAACGCCGGGCCGACCAGGTTGTGCTCCAACTTCCCGAGCACCTGCACACCCCTCATGAAGCAGTTGCGCAGGCCACGTTTGAACAATTGCGTCGTCAGCGTGGCCGTACTGACAGCGCGCAGCCGTGTCAGGGTATCCAGCGGTAAGGCAGGCATGGCGTTTCCCCTAAAGTGGTGACGTGGAAATCGTTAGCTTCTACCTCGATTTGGGTGGCGATGACTCACTAGCGGTCAGGAATTCACCAGAACGTTCTGCGGGCTCGGCGGGATTTCGCCGCGTTCTACCCGCAGCACCTGCCGGGTCAGCATCTCGTGCGTCGGGGCCGGCACGCCGGCGCGCGCGCCCTCGGTCGCGATGAACCCGTTCATGAACTCGATTTCAGTCCGCCGGCCCTTTTCCATGTCCTGTGCCATCGACGGACGCTGATAGTCGCTGCGCAGCGAACCGCCGGTGGCGCCGATGAGTTGGGCCTCGATCTCTTCCAGCGCGCCGCGGTCCCCCTCATGAGCCAGGGCCAGCCGGTTCGGATCCAGCGTGCCGACCTTCCCCAACCGGTATCCAAGCTTCTGGCCGACCCGCACGCTTTCCCCGCCCAGTGCGATGCAGATCCGGCGCACCGCATCGTGCCGGTCCCGGTCGTTGCCGCCCATGCCGGTCGCCGCCGACACGCCGTTGCGCATGCCGTTGACGCAGAGCTTGGTCCAGCGCTCGCCCCACAGATTGTCGGTGGCGACGGACTTGTCCACGCAGCCCATAATCGCGGCGATCTCCTCGGTGCGCTTGGTGATCCTGCCGTTCGGTTCGCCGATATAGAATGCCGTCACATCCGGGCGCTTGGCGTAGCCGCGGCGGATATGCCCGGGTTCGTATAAATCCACGCCAACCCCGCCGGTCACGATGCAGCCCAGGGTGCGGCCCCAGCCCACCACGCCGGCCACGCGCTCCTCGTTGATGCAGTTTTGCATCGACACCACAACGCCGGTGGAGGACAGGTAAGGCTGGATCATCTTCGTCGCCCAGACGGTGTCGTAGGATTTGACCGAGATGAATGCGATGTCGATCGGGCGTTGCTTGGACAGGCTCTGCACCTCGGTAAGGTGCAACGCCCTCACCGGAACCGTTCGCCGTTCCGCCTCGGTCATGCCGTACAGGTTCATGCCATGCGCCCGCATGGTCTCCACATGAGCCGGCCATGGATCGATTAGCGTCACATCATGCCCGCCCGCGGTAAGGCCCGCGCCCACATAGCCGCCGACCGCGCCGGCGCCGACCACTGCAATGCGTTTAGTCATCTCGAATATGCTCCCGTCTCGACATGGCGATTGTTGCTCCCCGTTCTGGCGAACAATGCGGTCGAGGATTTCACTCCGTCAATCGAGCCCCTGCGACGCAAGGCCCTCAGGTCGCACGCGTTGTCACCGGATCGTGACGCGTTGTTGGGTCCATCCATGTCCACCGTGGTAACTGCAGCCCAAGCAATCCACCGGCGATCTCCATGCCCCCTTCTACTGGATATTGCCCAAGGGTTGTCTGCCGCCGGGGTGCGCCCACGACTCGTTCTGAAGAACGCAAACACGATTGAGTTTCCTTGTCTTATGCAAAGGCACTGCCTAGACTCGCGATGGAACAAACTTGCCGAACTTGGATTTTAGTAGCCATGAAGCACTGGTACGCTCAGGCATGAAGCGTTGGCACATCGACGATTTGCCGTGGGACCGTTTTGACCCAGCAAAAGTTGCGCCGGAGTTGGTGCCCCTGATCAAGGCGGCGGCACTGGTGGAGCGCAATGCCGGCGACTACGCCATCTATCTGAGCCGCGTTTTCCCCGCGGATCCCGAATTCCTCGCCGCGATCGAACGCTGGAGCGAGGAAGAGGTGCAGCATGGGGATGCGCTCGGCCGCTGGGCCAGCCTAGCCGACCCCGACTGGGATTTTGCCGAGGCCCTGGCCCGTTTCCGCAATGGCTACAGTGTGCCGTTGAACGTGGACGCCTCCGTGCGGGGTTCGCGCACCGGCGAACTGATCGCCCGTTGCATTGTCGAAACAGGCACGTCCAGCTACTATACCGCTTTGGCGCAAACGACGGACGAACCCGTTATGGCCGCGATCTGCCAGCGGATCGCCGCCGACGAGTTCCGCCATTTCAAGTTGTTCTATGACCACATGCGCCGCTATCTCGGCATCGAGCAGATCTCCTTTCTGCAACGTCTGCGAATCGCGGCCGGACGCATCGGCGAGAGTGAAGACGACGAACTGGCCTTTGCCTATCACTGCGCCAACCATTCCCCGGACGCCAAATACGACCACGAGCAGTGTCTTGCCACTTATATGGCCACGGCGGTGCCGATCTATCGCTTCCAGCATATCGAGCGCGCCATCGGGATGGTGCTGAAGGCCGTCGGCCTGCCGCCCCGCGGCCGGCTGTCGGATATCACGGCCCGCCTGTTCTGGGGGCTGGTGCAGCGGCGCAAACGCCGGCTGATGGAACGCGCCGCAGCCACACCCAGCTGGCGTCAGGCCGCCTAACCTAAACCGCTACAGCCGCGAATTGATGCGCCCGCGCCAGGTGGGCCGCGGTAACCTCGCCGATGATCAGCAGGGCGGGGCCGCCATCGGTCCATGCCTGGGCGCGCGCAGCCAATTCCCCCAGGCTACCGCGCAATTCTCGCTGACGGGGGGTGCCGCCCCGCTCGATCAGTGCCGCCGAGACCGACAGATCCAACCCTTCCGCGGCAAGCCCCGCTGCCAGGGCCGGCATGGTGGCGATGCCCATGTAGACCGCGACCGTGGAACCGCCGTGCCCGACCATCAGGCTCCGCGCGAGCCCGGGGAAATCGACATCCAGTTGGCCGTCCTTGGTATGGCCGGTCACGAAGGTGACCGAGCGTGCGATGCCCCGATGCGTCAGCGGAATCCCCGCCTGCGCGGCACAGCCAAGCGCCGCGGTCACGCCGGGCACGATCTGCACCTCGATGCCGGCCGCGGCAACCGCTTCGGCTTCCTCGCCGCCGCGGCCGAAGATGAACGGGTCGCCGCCCTTCAGCCGCACCACGCAGGCATGGCTATGCGCCAGCCGCACCAGCAATTCGTTGATCTGTTCCTGCGGCAGGCAATGCTCGGAGCGGCGCTTGCCGACATAGATGCGTTCGGCGGCGGGATTGGCCAGGGCCAGGATCTCCTCGCTGACCAGCCGGTCGTGCACGATCACGTCGGCGCGTTCCAGCAGGCGCAGGGCGCGCAGAGTCAGCAGATCGGCCGAGCCGGGCCCGGCGCCGACGAGATGGACAATACCGGTGAGGATCGTGGAATGGTGCATCACACGATTTCTAGCGGTTGAGCCGCTTGCAGCAAAGCCCGGATTTCCGGACGGCAGGACCCGCAATTGGTCCCGGCCCGCGTCGCCCGGCCGATGGCGTCCAGATCGCCATTCCCAGCCGCGATCGCGTGACGGATCTGGTTGGCGCCGACCGCATGGCAGACGCAGACCGGAGGCTCCGGCATTTTCCCGTCCGCCGGCCGGGCCGCCAGGAGGCCGCGGCGCTCGGCCGGTGCCAGGGCATCCAGCGCGAACCGCCCGACCAGCCAGTCCCGTGCCGGCAATTCATGGTCGGGGCCGATGAACAGGCAGGCTTCCAGCCGGCCGCCGATGATCAGCGCGGCGCGGAACAGGCCCTGGGCAGAGTCGCTGAGTTGCATCCAGGGGTCATCGCCGAACAAAGCGCGCAGCCGGACGAAGGCCGCTTCGGGGGCATCGCTGCCGGCGAGTTCGTGCCGCCAGACCGTTTCCGTCGCCGGCAGCAGCGCGGTCCAGTCGGCCAGATCGGTGCCCAGATCGTGCCGGGCGAGCAGGAAGCCATGCCAGGCAGCTTGGAAGCGGACCAGGCGCACCGGCGTGTGCTTCAACTCCGGCTGGCCGCTGATCGGGTCGACCTCGGCGTTCACCGCCGGGTTGATGCGGCCACCGGGGGCGAAGCGTGCGGTCCAGTGCATCGGCGCGAACACATTGCCGCGGCGCAGTCCGGCATCGTGGCGCAGCCGCAGCACGGATTTTCCCGTCCCCGCCTCGATCACCGCCAGTGCGCCGTCCGCGATGCCGGCGGCGTCGTCCGGATGCACGGCCAGGAACGGCTCGGGCGTGTGCGCCAGCAGCCGAGGGGCTTTGCCGGTGCGGGTCATGGTGTGCCACTGGTCGCGCACGCGTCCGGTCAGCATCACCAGCGGATAGGCAGCGTCCACGACGCGGACCGGCGCCCGTTGCGGTGTGGGAACCAGCCGGGCGCGTCCGCCCGGTGCTGGAAACCCGCCGGCGCCGAACAGCCGTTCGGGTGCTGGAGCGCCCGCCGGACAGGGCCAGCGGGTTGGGGCCATGGTTTCGTACTCGCCGTCGGTCTGCACGGCGAGGGCGGAAATGTCGAACACCCTTCTGCCATGGTTTTCCAGGCCAGACAGTGCCGCATGTTCGCGGAAGATCGCGGCGGGCCCATTCCAGTCGAACGCATCCGCATGGCC
>CAINEA010000944.1 GCA_903847525.1 uncultured Acetobacteraceae bacterium
CCCGGATCTGGGACAGCTACGAGGACATCCAGGCGGCCTGCGCCGAGGCGTGGAACTGGCTGGTCGATGATCCCGACCGCATTCGCTCGATCGGCACGCGCGACTGGGCGACGGTCAATGTCTAGGGCACTCTGGTATTAAACGCCCGCTGAATTGGTTTCCACTTGCCGAGGGAAGTCGCTTGCTCGAATCTTTGCTTCCCTATCTCAGGCTCGCGGCGTGGTAGTGCCGCGGTGAATCCGTTTGGGAAACCCTTTTTGTCTGCCCGCCTGACGTGCACAGGCGCGTCGGCACTCACCGCCGTGCCGCGGCACCATCGATTGTTTCTTGGCGTCAGCGTCACTGCATTGCTGTCCGGCCTCCCACCGGCGCAGGCGGCTTCGCCTCCCATCTTCAGCCCCGGCTGGTTCAACGGTACGGCTGGTTCGCGCGCCGCCCCTGGCACACAGGCCGGATCGGCCATCTCAACGCCAAGCGCCGGCATACCCACCAATTCAGCCCGGAACGTGCAGAGATCCATCGCCGACCTCTCCCATGCCGCTCAGGCCGTCATTCAGGCCGAAGCGGCTCAGGCCCGCGCCCCGGCGCTGTCCCAAGGCGGGTCAAGCGGTGTGCCCAACGGCCTTGCCGCCGGGGGGTTGCAACCGGATGCACGCGTAACGACCGCGGGATCGCCACTTTGGCTGGGTGCGGCTTTGCCCAAACAGTCCGGCGGATCATCCGGCACTACCAATGTCACGGTCGTGCAGAACCAGCCCAAGGCGGTGCTGAACTGGAAAACCTTCAACATCGGCGCAAGCACGGCGCTGAAGTTCGACCAGACCGCCGGCGGCGCCGCATCCGGCAGCTGGGTCGTGCTCAATCGCGTCAATGACCCAGCGGCGCAGCCAAGCAAGATCCTCGGCACGATCTCCGCTGCCGGCCAGGTTCTGATCGTCAACCGCAACGGCATCATTTTCGGTGCCGGCTCACAGGTGAATGTCAATTCGCTGGTCGCCGCCACGGCGGACATCGCCGATGCCGCGTTCCTGTCCAACGGGCTCTACAGTGCAAAGGGTACCAACGGCTACACGCCAAGCTTCTCTGGAGCATCCGGGGGCATCGTGGTGGAGGCCGGAGCGAGGATCGCCACGCTGCCGCCAGCAACCGCGGTAGATCGGGGCGGCTTCGTCTGGCTACTCGGCAGTTCGGTTCAGAACGATGGCGCCATCGTCACCAACAATGGTCAGACGATCCTCGCGGCCGGTCAGGATTTCATCCTGCGGCCGGGCTTCAGCACGGTCGGCAATCAGATCTCCACCACCCTCGGCACGGAGGTCGCCGTTAACCGCGGCGGCTCCGTCGGCAATACCGGGCTGATCCAGGCCGCCACCGGCGATATTACACTGGCCGGCAAGACACTCGTCCAAGCTGGGACACTGCTGACCACAACCTCGGTAGGCCAGCGCGGCTCGATCCACCTGCTGACCGACCGCACCGACACCGCCGGCAGCATCACACTCGCGCCCGGCAGCGCCACGCTTAATTTGACCGACACGTCCGCCACCACCGCGATCGACGCGCAACGGGCCACGCTGATCAGCAGTTCCGCCATCTACGATGCGGCACGGATCGACCCGACGGCATCCTTGCTGAACAACCAGGGCGTGCTGTCCGACCGGCAGGACCGGGGGCGGGTAGAAATTACCACCGGCGGCACCGTGGACTTCCAGAGCAATTCCCTCACGCTCGCTACGGGCGGACAGATCGCCGTCACCGCCGGGCGGCGCGCCTTTGCGCAAGCAGGCGCGGTATTGGACGTCGCGGGCTCGCTCGACATCCTTCTGCCCGCCAGTTCCAATGTCCTGAAGGTGAATCTGCAGGGCTTCGAGCTACGCGACTCGCCGGCCAACCGGGACACCGGTGCGCTCACCAGCCAGAACGTAAACGTCGACATCAACCAGCTGGTTCTGATTCCCGGCACCGGCGGCAGCGCGGATCGCTATTACACCGCCGGCGGACTGGTCGAGGTCAGCGGCGAGTTGGGCAATGTCGGCCACACCATCCAACAATGGACCGTGCCCGGGGGCATGATCCAACTCGCCGCCAGCGAAACGGTGGCCCAGCCGGGGGCCGTGTTCAATATCGCCGGCGGATCCGTGCGCTACCAGCCGGGACGAGTGGCCACCACCTGGCTCTACGATGCGACGGGTCGGCTCTACGATATCGACACCGCACCTTCCAATGTCACCTATGCGGGGGTCTACGGTGGTTTCAGCGTCAAGCATGCTCGCTGGGGCCTGACGGATATCTTCAGCTCGCCGTTGGTCGCGCCCACGCAAGTCTATCGCAGCGGCTATTCCGTCGGCCGCGATGGCGGCAGCCTGCAACTGGGCTCCCCCACGACCGTATTCGAGGCCGAGATCGACGCCGGCGTCGTGACCGGTGAACGCCAGGCCGCGGCACGCCCAACGAGTATCGCCGATCCCTTCCTAATGCCGCAATCCACGGTGCCACTGCCGGGTGCGCTGTCGCTCGCCAATATCAGCCTCGGCGCAGCGAGCCCACCCTACGTGACATCCGTCACCATCGATACCTTTACCGCGCCGATCGCCCCGCAACTGGACGCGTCGGCCAGCCTGCCGGACGGACGGCAGAACACCGCGCAGCTATCCGCCGATTTGCTGAACGCCGCCGGGCTGGGCGGTCTGTCCATCATCACCGCCGGCAAGATCGCCATCGGCGCTCCGTTGACCGTCGCCAACGGCGGGCAGATCACACTCACGGCCCCCAGCATCCATATCGCCGCCACCGTCACCGCGCGTGGTGGTTCAGTATTGATTGGCAACTACACCACCATCCAAGGCATTCCGAAATACCTGGAGCCCGCATCGCCCCCCACTTCCCCGGCCACCGGGGCTTCCATCGATGTCGTGCTGTCTGCCCAGGGGGGCATCGATACGCGCGGCGTCTTCACCAATCTGGCGCTCGATCCGCAGAAAATCGCCGGCCAGGCCTTCGTCAACGGCGGTGCCGTCACCATCGACACCTCGCAGCAGGTCGTGCTCGCGGCCGGCAGCACGATCGATGCCTCGTCCGGCGGGGTCGTACTGACCAACCTGAAAACCATAGGCGGACAGGGTGGGGCGATATCGATCACCGCCTACGATCCTCTTGCGGAAAGCGTCACACCGCTGCCCGCTGGCCTGCCAGTAAGCATTGCCGGCACGCTCCGCTCCTACGGCTCCGCCAAAGGAGGGGCACTCAGCCTGCGCGTCCCGGCCGCGTTCATCAGCCAGGATGGGCTGGCCGGCAGCGGCGCACCCGGGGAAATTTCCCTCGGCGCCGGTCTATTCGGTTCTGGTTTTTCCAGTTACAATATCAATGGTTTTACCGGGGTAACGGTCGCTCCCGGCACGCAGATCTGGTCGACCCAGCCGCAATACCTCGCGACAACCGCTACCCAGAGGATGCCGACCGGCGCCGATCCCGCGGCGGCCTTCGATCTGGGGCTCGCGCCGCTCTACGCGGCCAACCTGACCACTGCAACGCTCACCCAGCGACCCGGCGCCGACATCAAGCTACGCGCGATCACCACTGCGACCACCGGTGGCGGTTCCGTAATCATCGGCGACGGTGCTGCCATCACTGTCGAACCGGGACACTCCGTAGCGATCGAGGGCTACGGCCAGATCACCGTCAACGGAATCATCACCGCGCCAGGCGGCGCAATCTCGATCCTAAACGATCGTGCTCAGGCGAATAGCCTTGGCCAGTCATTGGTCCATCAGGCCGGCCTGTCCATCTGGCTCGGTTCAACCAGCCTGCTCGACGTATCGTCGCGCTCAGTGACCGCGCTGGATCGATTTGGACGGCCGTTCGGCGTGGTTCCCCAGGGCGGCACGATCCTGCTCGGTAGCGCCGGCGGCACGCTGAACGGCAATCCGGTGTCCACCGATGCGGTCCTGGTCACCCGTCCGGGAGCGCGTCTCGACGCATCCGGTACCAGCGCCATCATCGATCCCTACGCCGGCAGCACGCCACTGCTCAGCGCGGTTCATTCCAGTTTCGCGGGTTCACCGGTCGCGGTCGCCAGCAGCGGCGGATCGATCATGCTGAACACAGAGTCGGGTGCCGATTTGCAGGGAACCCTGCGCGCCGCCGCGGGCGGGACGACCGCCCAGGGCGGCACCCTGAGCGTGACGCTGGTCACACCCGGCTTCGGCCCCAATGGCGACCCGCCAACCTATGTCGTGCCAGACGCTATGCGCCTGCCCCGGGAAGTAACGATCGCCCAGGCAACGCAACCATCCGCACTGCCGACGGACCTGCAGCCGGGCGATGCGGTATCCCCCTTCGCCATCGGCCAGGCCCACCTCAGCGCCAATGCCATCCGCAGCGGCGGTTTCGATGTCGTTGCCATCCGCGCCGGTGATCTGCTCACCTTCGACGGGTCGGTCAGCTTGGGCGCCGGGCGCAGCATAAGCCTGACATCCGGTGTGATCGGGGAAACGTCGCCATCCGGAACGGTCCGCCTGGCCGCGCCCTATGTGGCGTTGAACGGGCTGGGCAGCACTGTCGGCGGCACAATCTACCCACAATTTCCAGCCCAGAGCGCCTGGCAGCCATCCACGCAATCCACGGGCGCGAGCTTCACGATTGCCGCCGGCGTGATCGATCTCGCCGGCAATCTGTTCGGCGGCATCCATTCGCAGATCGCACTGACCGCTTCGGTGGCTGGATCGCTCACCCGCGTGATCGACCGGGCCGGTTTCGTCACGATCTCTCTGTCCAGCAGCAGCGACATCCGTTTTATGCCGGGGCCATCCGCCGTCGCTGGCAGCGGCACCGTCAGCACGGCTCTGATCACCCCCGGCAATGTCGCTCTCACCGCTGGGCAGATCTATCCGGTCGCGGGTGCGTCCGCGCTGGTGAACGCCGGCTTCGACTCCAGCGCCGCCAGCAGCACCAATCAGTATCTCCCCACCGGTATTATCACCATCGCCCGTCCGCCCGGATTGGCAAATAGCCCGGTCCCGGATGCGCCGCTGACAGCAGGGGGCAGCCTGAACCTCGCCGCCGGCGAGATCGACCAGGGCGGCGTGCTTCGGGCGCCGCAGGGCAACATCATCCTTGGCGCCATCGCCGGCTTCCAACTTCCTGGCCTGAGCAACGCCTCCTACACCTATGCCGTGAACTTCCTGCCGGGCAGCCTGACCTCGGTCAGCGCCGCCGGGCAAACCATTCCCTTTGGCGGCACTAGCGATGGTGTCAGCTACACGGTCAACGGCATCGCGGTCGGCAGCAACGCGACAACCTATCCGACCATCGCGCTGTATGGCCGCACCGTAACGGTGGGATCGGGCGCCGTGCTCGACCTGTCCGGCGGCGGCACCCTGGCCGGTGCCGCCTTTATCTATGGCCGCGGCGGCTCCAACGACGTGCTAACCACGCCTTTGCTGAGTATCGCCAACAGCACGGTCAGCGCGCCTTCCCTGGCAACCAACCCGGTCTATGCCATTCTCCCCGGTCGCGGCATCGCCGCCGCGCCCCCGGCCAGCACAGCGGCCAGCTTCGCAGGCTCCGTGCCAAGTGTCGGGGACCAGATAACCCTGGCGGCCGGGGTCCCGGGCCTGCCCGCCGGCACGTATACGCTGATGCCAGGAAGCGACGCGTTGCTGCCGGGCGCGTTCCGCATCGAGATCACGCCGACCCGCGCCGCATCCCTTGCGGCCACCCAGGCCCTCGGCAACGGGTCCTATGCGGTGAACGGCATCCGCGGCGTTGCGAACACCGCATTCACCAGCGCCCTGCCGGTTGCGACCATCGTTACATCGGCCGCGTCCGTACGGACCTATTCGCAATACGCCGAACAGACCTACAGCCAGTATGCCGCCGCCCAGGCGGCATTATTCGGCAAACCGCGCCCCGCTTTGCCCGAAGACGCCAAGACACTCTCGATCGCTTTCCCCGTCCCACCACCTGCATCAGGCCGCTCGTTTGCCCTGGATGGTTCGGTGAAGTTCCAACCCGCCACCGGCGGCTATGGCGGCACCGCAATCGTTGCCGCCGTGACCGATCTCGAGGTTACGCCTACGGGCGCAATCCCTACCGCCAAATTTGCCTCCGTGCAGGCCGCCGACCTCAATGCGCTCGGCGCCTCCACCCTGTCCGTCGGCGGCTATGACCAGTTGTCAAATTTCGGATCGCGGATCGATTTCCAGCTTGGCGTCCCCGGCAGCACAGTGGTGCGGACCCCGGGCGTGATCCTGCGCAGCGGCGCCGCGCTTGAGGCTCCGCAGGTGTTCCTGACCGGCGGCGCGCACGGCATCACCGTGGAACAAGGCGCACGGATCAGCACACTCGGTCTTGGCGCACCGGCCTACGATTCTTCGAATGGCTTCATATTCAACAACAATGGCTTTGCTGTGCTGGCGGTCTCGAACGGTGCGCTGACGTTCCAGCCGGCAACGACCGGCACAACCAGTGGGCCGATCAATATCGGTACCTGCACACTGTCGGCCTGCTCCGGCACCACAGGTCTTTACGCCGACGGGACGGTGACGCTCGTTACCAACGGCAGAGTCACACTCGACCCCAACGCGCGCTTCGGCGCAAGTTTCATCGCGCTCGCGGTTCCATCGGTCAATATTGGCACAGAGGCAGCGCTGGCCGGCGTATCGGTTCCGGCCGGGCTGACATTGAACCAGGACATTCTGCGCACCCTACTGGCCGGCGATCCCGCCATCGGCGCGCCGGCGCTCCGCCAGCTCACGCTGACCGCCAACCAGTCGGTGAATTTCTATGGTTCCGTCGATCTCAACACGGTCGATCCGGCGACCGGCCAATCAAGCCTGGCACAGTTGCAGATCAACTCGCCCGCCATTTACGGCGCAGGGCTTGCGTCGGACGTCGTCACGCTCACCACCGGCACACTGATCTGGAACGGCCTGTCCGCCACCGCCCCGGTCACCGGCACCAAATCCTCCGCCCTACCGGGGGGGGTGGTGGCCGGTGGCGCGGGCACCGGCGCCGGCACCTTGAACCTGGTCGCGGACCGCATCGTGCTGGGCTACGGCCCTGCCGATCAACCGGACACTCAGACCTATCTCGACCGGCTCGTTCTTGGGTTCTCCGGGGTAAACCTGCACGCCAGCACGGAGATCACCGGCAACGCGCACGGAACGCTGGCGGTCTATGAAAGCCAGGGATCGGCGTACGATCCCGTCAACGGCTTCGCCCACACCGGCGGCAACCTAACGTTGCTTACGCCGCGCCTTACCGGCGCCGCAGGTTCGGTCAGCAGCTTCACCGCCGGCGGCGCATTGGTGGTGTCCGCACCGGCCGGCATGGCACCCGTCACTAGCGGTACCGCTGCGCTCGGGGCGGAGATCGACCTGACCGCCGCCCGGATCACCGCTTCCACCGCCATCGTGCTGCCGAGCGGCCGGCTGGTCATGAACGCGGCGGGCGATATCACCCTTGCCAGCGGCGCCACGCTGGATCTTGCAGGACACACCACCGGTTTCTTTGACCAGACCCGTTCGAGCTGGGGCGGCGATGTGGTGCTCGCGAGCGCTGCCGGAAACATCGTTC
Source organism: uncultured Acetobacteraceae bacterium (assembly GCA_903847525.1). Taxonomy (GTDB): domain Bacteria; phylum Pseudomonadota; class Alphaproteobacteria; order Acetobacterales; family Acetobacteraceae; genus PALSA-911. The sequence goes on from CAINEA010000944.1 coordinate 7,576, forward strand.
AGCAGCCCGGCTCCCGCATCGACATCTCCGCCGCCGGCAACGATGCGGGCACGCTGTTGCTCACCGCAACCCAACGGGGGGCCGGACAGGTCAGCCTGACCGGCACGATCTCCGGCAATGGCGCTGCCGGTTACGCCTCGGGCCTGTTCGACGTACGGGCACAGTCGCTCGACTTCGCCGCACTGAATGCCACGCTGAATGAAGGCGGGGTGTTCGGTCAGCGCAGCTTCGACATCAAGACCGGCAACCTGACGATCGGCGACGGCGTGCGCGCCAGCGCCGTGAATGTCTCGGTGGACGGCGGCAGTCTGACCGTCATCGGCACCATCGACGCCTCGGGCACACGACCGGGCAGCATCCGGCTGGCCGCGCGCGATGGACTGACGCTGACCGGCAGTGCGGTACTGGACGCACACGGCGCGGTGCCGCAGACTGACAGCCCCGGCCGGCCGGTGATCGCGCGGAACCGTGGTCTGGTGGAACTGACCAGTTCCGGCCCCGGCAGTGTGCTGACCCTCGCGCCCGGTGAGATGATCGACCTGTCTACGCCGGATGGCGGCGCTTACGGCAATGTGATCCTGAACGTGCCGCGCACCGGCGCTGCGGACGACGCGGGCATCTCCGCCACCGGGCCGGTGACGATCCGGGGCGCCGCCGGCATCACGGTCAATGCCGTGGCCATCTACAGCCCGACCGATCCGGCCGGCACGATCTCCCAGCAGGACAGCCTGATCCCAGGCAGCCTCAATCTCGATCAGATCGACGCCGACAGCACCGCCTACATCGCCGCTTCCGGCGCCAACGCGGCGCTGGCCTCCCGTCTTGCCGGCCTGACCGCCTACGGCGCGGCGTTCCATTTCCGACCAGGGGTGGAGATCGACAGCAGCGCCGCCTCCGGCGGCAACCTGACCGTGCAGGGCGACCTGAACCTGGCCGGTTATCTGGATCCGAATACCGGCAACTACCATAATCGTTACAACGGATATGGTCCGGCGGGCATCGCCAACAACGAACCGGGTAGCCTGGTGCTGCGCGCCGCCGACAACCTTCACGTCTACGGCAGTATCAGCGACGGGTTCGCGGCGCCGCCCGACAATCCGGCCAACCCCAATCCGGACAACAACGGCTGGAACGTGGATCTTTCCAGCACCGCGGAGATGACGAATTCCAACATCGTGCTGCCGACCGCCTTTACCCTGTCCGGCACCGACAGCAGTGGTTACACGCAGTTCAGCAACACCCAGAACATCGCGCTCGGCTACGACATCCAGGTGGTGAAGGCCGATGACGGCACCGGCGCGATCGTCGGTGCGATCGTCAAGGCCAATTTCGCCCTGCCGGCGAACGAGACCCTGGGCAACCGGATCATCGTGCCGGCCGGCATTGTGCTGACCGCGCCGATCCTCGATGCCGGCGGCCATACGCTGTTCGCCGCAGGAACCATCGTCGCCGCCACTACCGTGCTGCCGAAGGGCACAATCCTCGGCGCAGGCACCGTGCTGCCGGTATCCGTGCAACTTGACCCTACCAACACGATCTGGCCCGCCGGCGCCAGTCTCGCCGGTTTCGTCACCCCGGTGCAGATCACCGCCGACATATCGCTGAACGCGGGCAGCCTAATCCCAGCCGGCACGATCGTCAGCAACTTCCTGGCCCTGCGCCCGCAGATCGCCACCGTGCAGGGCATGGATTACAGTGCCGCACCGATCCAGGGGCTGATCTATGCCTCGGCCCCGATGCTGCCGATGGTCAACGGCGTGGCGCCGGAATCCTGGTCGATGCGTCTCGTGGGCGGTGCCGACCTCAGCGCCTCCGACAGCCGTATCCTGTCGGCCCACGCGCTACTCGCACCGCCCAGCGGCTCCGACCCGGCCCGGGGATCGATCATCCTTAGCGACCTGCACTACCAGCAGCCGCCGAACGGCACCGCCTTGCCGTCCTGGAGCGTCATCCGCACCGGTACCGGCAATCTCGAATTGCTGGCAGGCGCCGACATTCAGGAGGCATCGCTCTACGGCATCTACACAGCCGGCGCGCAAACCAATACAACCGCGGCATTCACCCTCGCGCGCGGCACCAGTGGGACCAGCGGCACCGTCCTTGGCTCCAACGGCGCGGCCTACGAACCTCTCGTGGCCGGCTACCAGGCCTATTACCCAGACGGTGGCGGCAATGTGCTGATCGCCGCACAGGGCAACCTTACCGGCGACATCCTGGTGCCGACGGCGAACGGCCAGAACGCGGCGATCAATGGGGTCGGCAACTGGTTATGGCGCCAAGGCAATGGAAGTGCGGCGCCGGCTGTCAGCACTGCCTGGTGGATCAATTTCGGCACCTACGCCCTGCCGCTTGACAACAACGCCAAGCAGCTCGGCACCACGCCGGTGCTGACCGGCTTCACCGGGATCGGCACGCTCGGCGGCGGCAACCTCACGATCACCGCTGGCGGCAATGCTGGCGGGGCACAGTCCTCCGACCCCAGCCTCGCCTACACGAGCAGCCACGGGATCGACGCCGCGATCGCCTCCACCGGCCAGGTCACCACAGCGGCAGACGGTATACCCTCCATCCGACTGACCGGCGGCGGCGACCTGACAATCCGCGTCGGCGGCGCAATCAACCCAACCGGGCCGGTCAACCCAACCGCCAACAGCCCGAACGGCGTGGACATCACCAACACCCAGTTGAACGGCACCTTGACCGACCTGCTCGGCAACATCCGCGTGCATGCCGGTTCGATCGGCCAGGTCATCCTGCAATACGGCCAGAACAACGCTCTCGACCCGCGAGCCGTCTCGCCATTGGTGGCCAATGGGGCGATCTCTCAGGGCGGTCTTGTCGTCGTTCCCGGTGAAGGCACGGTCAGGCTCGACACACGGGGAGACCTGGTGCTGGCCGGCGCGGGCGATGCGACCCGCCTGTCCGTGCAGAATCTGTCACCGATCGATCCATCCGTGCCGGGCAGCGAAGCTGCCGGAGCCAGCTGGTTCTCACTCTGGCAGCCAACCACGGCGATTGGCCTTTTCTCGGCGGGCGGAAATCTCACGCCCAGCACGCAATCGCTCAGCGCTGCCAAAGGCGGCTACTTCGCAACCAACCTGAACAGCCTGGCCACCGACGGCAGGTTCATCTACCCGCCGACCCTGGACGCGGTGGCGGCCAGCGGCAGCATCTATTATGGCGCGGCGCCTTCAGCGTCGCCGAACATCGTCTCCGGCCTGGAACTTGCCCCGTCCGCCGCCGGGCAGCTGCAGCTTCTGGCCGGCGGCTCGATCTACGCCAATCAGTTTGGATATAGAAACGGATATCCGCAGAGCCTGGATATTTCCGGCGCGGACCCGGCCACGACCGCGACGCCGGCACGGCCGGGTTTCCTGGATATGACAGTAACCAATGACGGCGGCTCCGCCTTTCTGTCGCTGTTCGCCAACGGCACGGATACCGCCTCCGGCACACTGCACACCGGGGACGTCAGCCCCGCGCGGTTCTATGCCGGCACCGACATCGTAAACCTGCGCACCGGGGAAATCCTCTGCAGCCTGCAGGTGAGCTGCTCTTTCGCCAGCGCCTCCCAACTGATCGCCGCCACGGCGATCCGAGCAGAAGCCGGGCGCGACATCGTCAGCACCGGCCTGCCGGCCGGAACCGACGCCACCCAGCAATCCAACAGGTTCCACACCACCGGCAACTTGATCCTGAACAACAATAGTGCCGACGTGTCGGTTTTCTCTGCCGGGCGCGACATCCTCTATGCCAATATCGACATCGCAGGCCCCGGCCAGTTGTTCGTGTCCGCCGGGCGTAACATCTACCAGGCCGACCGCGGCGCGCTGGAAAGCACGGGTGCGCTTAATCCCAACGGCCAGACCCGAGGCGGCGGCGCGGGGATCACGGTACAGGCGGGGGTTGGGGCGGCCGGGCCGGACCTGACCGCCTTTGCCAATCTTTACCTCAATCCCGCCAACCAGTTGGCGCTCGGCGCTTCCCTCACCGGCTCCGGACAGGTAGCACAGGCCTATACGGGCGAATTGCTCGGCTTCCTGCGCGCCAGCCACGGCTACCAGGGCAACGCGGCCGACGCCCTCGTCTTCTTCCAGGCGCTGCCGGCCGAGCAGCGCAGCGCCTTCCTGCTACCGATCTATTTCGCCGAACTGCGGTCCAGCGGCCGGGAATTCACCGACACGACCAGCCCCCGCGCCAAGAGCTACGCCCGTGGCCGCGAGTCGATTGCCACCCTGTTCCCGGACACGCAGACCTACGCTGGCGACCTGACCCTATTCGGGGGCTCGGGCATTCACACCGACTTTGGCGGCGCCATCAACATTCTCACTCCCGGCGGTCAGACCCTGCTCGGCGTCGCCACCGGACCGCAGCCGCCAGCGAGCGCGGGTGTGCTGACCCAGGGTCTGGGCGACATCGGCATCTTCTCCCACGGCAACGTGCTGCTTGGGCAAAGCCGGGTGTTCACCACGTTCGGCGGCAGCATTGTGATCTGGTCCTCGGCCGGTGACGTCAATGCCGGCCGCGGCTCCAAGAGCACCGCCGTCTATTCACCGGCGCGCATCCCGTATGACAACAACGCCAACATCACGCTGTCGCCGAGCGTGCCCAGCACCGGTGCCGGGATCGCCACCCTGTCACCGATCCCGGGCACCTCGGCCGGCGACGTCGACCTGATCGCACCTTTGGGCACGATCGACGCTGGCGAGGCTGGCATTCGCGTGTCCGGCAACGCCAACCTCGCGGCGCTGACGGTGGCCAACGCGACGAACGTGCAGACCCAGGGCAAGTCCAGCGGCCTGCCCACCGTCTCGGTGCCGAACATCGGCGCGATCAGTGCCGCCTCCTCTGCAGCCGCCTCGGCCAGCCAGGCGGCTCAGCAATCGGCGCAGGGCGGCAGCAACAACAATCGCCAGACGCTTTCGACCATCACTGTCGAGATCACCGGATTCGGCGGTTAAGAACGGACGAATTTCCGTCCGCTCAGCAGACTGGCGATAACCGACCCAAGCAGGCTTCACGGAACTGCCATCCTACCGACGCATAGTCGTGTTATCGGGACCCGCGTCTGGACGGATGTCCGCCGGCGCCGTTCGCTTTACTGGTTTTCCGATCCGCATCACGAGTTGACCGCACATGTCAAAGATCGCCTTGCCTCTCATGCCGAACCCACCGGTTTCCAAGCGCTGTTCGCGCTTTGCCGCCGGATCCAGGTCCGATGCAGGCTTCACCCTGCTGGAGATCCTGGTCGTCATCGCCATTCTTGGCCTGCTGATCGGCCTCGTGGCTCCGGCCGTGCTGCGCCAACTCGGCTCCGCCCGGACCTCTGTCGTCAAGCAATCGATCGAACGCATCGGCTCGGTGCTCGATCTCTACAAGCTCGACGTCGGCAGCTATCCCACGACCGAACAGGGTCTGAAGGCATTGATCGCCAAGCCGTCCGGCATGACCGCCTGGAACGGCCCCTACCTCAAGGCAACCGATGTGCCGGCCGACCCGTGGAGCCATCCCTACAGCTACCGCAATCCGTCCACCCGCCCGGCGCACGATTACGATCTATGCTCCAGCGGGCCATCCGGACCGTCCAGCCAGGACGGCACGATCTGTAACCCCTGATCCAGCGTACCCCCACGACTGACCTTCAGCCGCCCGGTGGCCGGATAGGCTGGCCGGGGCTCGCCGCATTGCCAACCGAGGGGCTGGACGGAGGCTCGGCCTTCAGGCTTTCGCTGTCCAGCCGCACTTCACGCGCATGACCGGCTTCCCGCCAACTGATCCACACGGTAATGGCGTACAGCGTGATGCCGGTGCCGAGGAAGGGCCCACCCGCCACAGGCTGCGATAATCGCTGTGCAAGCTGCGCCAGCGGGCGCGGCGCTTCAGCACGCTTTCGGAAGCTCTCCACCGGGCGGATCCGCACCCGCCAACGGAAACCGCTGCCATCATCGCCCTGCTCGTCTCCCGGCATCGGTGCGACTTCGCTTGCCGCGAGATGGGATCGCGCGCGCGCGATCGCTTCTTCATAGGCGAGCGCCGCCCGGGACGCGCGCAACCCTTCCGCCGCACCGCCAAACAGCACCCCGAGTGCGATGGCCGCGATGATAAAGGCCACCAGTATTTCGAGCAGGGTAAAGCCGCCGTCGCGCCGAATCGGTCTCGGTTCTTGCCCGTCAAACGCCGGCCGGCGCAGACAGGATCGCCAAAAGATCCGTGAAGCGGAATGAGGCGACTTCCCGGCCATTGGACTCAGACAAAATATTGTTTCAGGTTGAATGATTGCGGCAAGGACATCCCGTCGGAATTCTTTAAATAGAAGCAATCTGGACAATCCAATCTATGCCAATCATCAAATAACGACAACGACCCATTTCTAGCAACCTGAACATATCATATACTTACATATTTTTGTAGCAAAACCCTCACTTGAATCGATGTTGCCGATGTTTATTGTAACCGCACCAATATATTCAAAGAAGTATTTTACATGTCGAGGCAAGCCTTATTACCCGTCGTAGGTCTCCTTGCAGCTATCGTCTGTGTGCTGCCGGTTTCCGCTCAAGCATACACGGTAAGCGGCACCGCTTCGTCTCCGAATGATGGGAGCGGCAGCAATCCCGCTCATTTCGCAGATACCTCCGGCACCACCAGCGATTCGGTTTCGGTCAGCGGCACGAATACTGGTGTGGGCTTCTCCTCCAGCGGTTCGGCTTCCGCCAGCGCTGATCTGCCCAGCGCCTCGGTTCGGGCCTCGGCCTTCAGCAACAGCACCAGCATTTTTGGGCTGCCGCTTTTCGATCCGGCCAGCGCGCAGGCTCTGGTTAGCGAGACCGTTACCTTCTTGCTGCCCGGAAGTTCCGCTTCTATCGGCGTGTTCGCCAGCCTGACGGGCGCCACCACCCTGCTCGATCCGGCAGGCTCCGTTTATAACAGCTATTCGGTAACCTTCTCAGGTGCTGCTACCGGCCTGTTCTCGCACGTCGCCGACAACACCGGCGTCACGAACACCGGCTTTGCCGGAACCACCGTCACCGGCGGTACCGTAGAGAACGCCAGCTTCCTTGGCACCCTGACCATCGACGCCCTAAACCCGGTGCTGTCCATCGACGAACTCCTCAGCATCGACTCCGCGCTCGGCGCCGGCACCTACGAGATAGGCTACCTCAACTTCATCCTGCCGGCCGGCGTCACCTTCACATCGACCTCCGGCACCTATCTCTCCAACCCGATCCCCGAGCCGGGCGCGTTCACCCTGTTCGCTAGCGCGCTATTCGGCCTCGGCGCCTTTACGCGCCGGCGCGTCCGCGCCTGAGCGGCCTGTCACACGTAAAAGCCGCGGCGCGCGGGTGCCGCGGCTTTTTGCTTGTAAAAGTCCAAGGCCCCTGAGTTTGACGATACCGCGCTCACGGCCGTCACCCGACGAAAGTGCTCCAATGCTTTGCCACGCCTGTGGAAATCCTGTTTCGCTGCATGGCCATTCACGATCAGGCCGAAGACGATTTCTCGGCTCGGTGACGAGCCGCCTGATCGCGGGAAGCCTGGTCGCCACCGCGCTCGCCCGATCCGTCCAGGCAAGCGCCAAGGAGGTAAAGCCCCAAGCGCCCCCTGTCACGCTGTCTTCCGATGGGGCCCTGCATGAACTGATCGAGGGTAACAACCGCTTCGTGCAAGGACAGACACGTCGACATAATTTTCGCTCCGAACGCACCGCGCGGATCACCTTTGCGTCACCCGTTGCGGGCATCCTGAGTTGTGCCGACGCGACCATTGCACCGGAACTTGCGTTCGACAGTTATCATGGAGACCTGTTTAGTGTGCGAGTGTCGGGTAACTTCGTCAACGAGGAGACCCTCGCGAGCCTCGAATACGCGGTATCGGTACTCAATACGCCCCTCCTGGTCGTGCTCGGCCATTCCGCCTGCAGTGCATTGAGCTCAGCAATCAAAGCCGTCGACAGCAATGTCGCGCTGCCCGGCCACATGCCCGCCCTCACTGGCCCACTTACTCCGGCGGTGAAGGAAGCCTGGGGCAAGTCAGGAGATCTGCTGTCCTATGCCACCAAGGCGAATGTGCGCCTGAACGTCGAGCGGCTGCGCACGGCCGCGCCGCTGCTGAACCAGGCAGTTGAGCGCAAAAAACTACGGATCGTCGGCGGCTATTATAACCACATCACCGGTTCAATGGACGTGATTGCCTGAAGCTCGACATCTACCCGCTTGCGCAACTGCCCCATCTTCTGTCACATCCGCCGATCCGACGCGCCTGTAGCTCAACTGGTTAGAGCTGGCGGCTCATAACCGCTCGGTTGCAGGTTCGAGTCCTGCCGGGCGCATCGGATCCGGCTGGGGGAAGCCCCCAGCCCGTTACCAAGCCTCAGACGCGCTCGAAGATCGCCGCGATCCCCTGGCCGCCGCCGATGCACATGGTCACCAGCGCATAACGTCCGCTGATCCGCTCCAGTTCGTACAGCGCCTTGATCGTGATGATCGCCCCGGTCGCTCCCACCGGATGGCCGAGCGAGATGCCGGAGCCGTTCGGGTTCACCTTCGCCGGATCGAACTCCAACGTGCGCGACACCGCGCAGGCCTGTGCGGCGAAGGCCTCGTTGGCCTCGATCACGTCCATGTCGCGTACGGTCAACCCGGCCCGCTCCAGCGCCATCTGCGTGGCGATCACCGGGCCGATGCCCATGATCTTGGGGTCCACGCCGGCAAAGCCGTAGCTCACCAGCCGCCCGAGCGGCTCGGCGCCACGCTTTTCCGCCACCGCCCGCTCCATCAGCACCACCGCACCCGCGCCATCGTTGATGCCCGAGGCGTTGCCCGGCGTGACGGTGCCGTCCTTTTGGAACACCGGCTTCAGCTTGGTGAAATCCGCCAGCGTGGCATCGTGGCGCACATGCTCATCGGTGTCGAACACCGTCTCGCCCTTGCGCGTCTTCAGCACGATCGGCAGCACCTGGTCCTTAAACCGACCTTCCTTGATGGCGTGCGACGCCCGCTGGTGCGACGTCAGGGCCAACGCGTCCTGGTCATCGCGCGTCACCTGGTATTCGGCCGCCACGTTCTCGGCCGTCACGCCCATGTGGATGTTGTCGAACGGATCGTGCAACGCGGCGACCATCATGTCGATCACCTGGGCATCGCCCATCCGTGCTCCCCAGCGCATGCCCGGCGTGGTGTAAGGTGCCCGGCTCATGCTCTCCGCACCGCCGCCCACAGCGATCTCGGCGTCGCCCAGCAGAATCGCCTGGGAGGCTGTCAGGATCGCCTGCAACCCCGACCCGCACAGCCGGTTCAGCGTTAGGGCCGGCACGTGCTGGCCGATGCCCGCGTTCATCGCCGCCACGCGGGACAGGTACATGTCCTTCGGCTCGGTATGGATCACGTTGCCGAACACCACATGCCCGACCTCGTCGCCGTTCACGCCGGCACGCTTCAGCGCCTCGCGCGTCACCTGCGCGCCAAGTTCCGTCGGCGGAACGTCCTTCAGGCTACCGCCGAAATCCCCAATGGCGGTGCGCGCGCCGCTGACGACGACCACTTCTCGTTGCATGTTTTTCTCCTGGACCCATGAATAGACCCTGATCCTAGCGCATTTGCTAGCCCACTGTCGAAGCCTGGGAGGTCGACGCCCGCCGCCACTGCCCGATAATGCGATCGCCAAAACGGGGAAACAGCCGATGCACCGCACCATCCGCACCGACACGATGGAAATCGCCTACGAGCAATCCGGGCCGGAAACCGGCACCGCCGTCATCCTGCTGCACGGCTTCCCCGACGACGTCCGCACCTGGGACGGTGTTGCCCCGCCGCTCGCCGCCGCCGGATTCCGCGTCATCGTGCCCTGGCTGCGCGGTTATGGCCCGACGCGCTTCCTCAGCCCATCCACCCCCCGTTCCGGCCAGCAGGCGGCGCTCGGCGCGGACCTTTTGGAACTGATGGACGCACTCGGCATCGAAAAAGCCCTGCTCACCGGCTATGACTGGGGCGGACGCGCGGCCTGCATCGTATCGGCGCTTTGGCCCGAACGCGTCATCGGCCTGGTCACCATCAACGGCTACAATATCCAGAACATCCCGGCCTCCGGTGCCCCGTCCGATGCGGCACAGGAGCAGCGCCATTGGTACCAATGGTATTTCCACACCGAACGCGGCCGCAACGGCCTGACCGCTAACCGGGACGGCATCTGCCGCCTGCTCTGGCAACTCTGGTCGCCGAACTGGCAATTCGACGACGCCACCTATGCCCGCACGGCGGAGAGCTTCCGCAACCCCGATTTCGTCGACATCGTCATCCAGTCCTACCGCCACCGCCACCGCGCCGCGCCTGGCGATCCCTCGTTGGAAGCGATCGAGGTACTGCTGGAAGTACAGCCGCCCATCCCGGTTCCCACCATCGTCCTGCATGGCCTGGACGACGGGGTCGGCCCACCCAGTCTGGAAGACCGCGACGCCCATCATTTCACCGGCCAATATTTTCGCGAACTGGTGCCCATCGCCGGACACTTCCTGCCCCGCGAAACGCCTGAAAAGGTCGTGGCGGCCATCCGCGCTCTGGCCCGTCCTTAGCGCCCATTCGAGCTCGCGGTCACTCAGCCCGGCAGCCGTATGTCTCCGGTCAGACCGGTATGCACGGCGCCGGCGCGGAAGCGGGCATCGTCCAGGCAGGCGAGCAGGAACGGGATGTTGGTTTTCACCCCCTCGATGACCGTGCGGTCGAGAACGTCCAGCAAACCGGCAATGGCGTCGTTACGATTGTCACCCCGGAAGATGACCTTCGCCAGCATCGGATCATAATGCGGCGTGATCGTCATCCCCTCACCATAGCCGGTATCGACGCGACAGGCCGCGGTATTAGTCGGCAGACGAAACTTGTTAAGCGGCCCCGGCGAGGGAAGGAAGCGCTTGGGGTCCTCGGCATAGATCCGAACTTCGATCGCGTGACCCTCCATCGGAATGATCTCCGGCAGGATATCCGTGAGCCGCTGCCCGGCAGCGGCACGAATCTGCGCCTGCACGAGATCGATGCCGGTGACCATCTCCGTAACCGCATGTTCGACCTGAAGCCTCGTGTTCATCTCCAGGAACGAAAATTTTCCATCTGGGCCGAGAAGCATTTCGACGGTGCCGATGTTGTCATAGCCGATGCGGGTCAGCACCTCGACGGCGCGCTGCCCGATCTCGCCTATCGCTTCACGCGGCACGTTGGGAGCCGGTGACTCCTCAATTACCTTCTGGTGCCGGCGCTGGATGGAGCAGTCACGTTCGAATAGATGCCGGACGTTGCCATGATGATCAGCGAGCATCTGCAGTTCCACATGCCGCGGATTCTCGATGTATTTTTCGAGGTAGACCCCGGCGCTGGAGAAGCTGCGCTGGGCCAGGGCGCGGGCGCGATCAACGCTGGCGACCAGGGTGGTCTCGTCCCGTGCCACCATCATGCCGATACCGCCACCGCCGCCGGCCGGCTTGATCATGATGGGATAGCCGATCGTCTGCGCCGCCGCGACGACCCACTCGGCATCGGCTTCCAGCAGGCCGCTACCGGCGGCGATGGGCAGACCCTGGGCGGCCATAATTTCGCGGGCACGGGTCTTTTCCCCCATTTCCTCGATCAGGCGGGCAGAGGGGCCAATGAAATGAATTCCCGCCTTGGTTACCCGCGCGGCGAAGGCGGGGTTTTCGGACAGAAACCCATAACCGGGATGAATACCGTCGGCGCCGGTAGATTTAGCCACGGCGAGCAATTGGTCCTGGTTCAGATAGCTGTCACGGGCGGGTGCCGAACCAACGCAATGGGCTTCGTCGGCTTCCGCCAGGTAGGGCGCGGCGGCGTCGGCTTCGGAATAGATCGCGACCGACGAAATGCCAAGGGCGCGCAGCGCGCGGATAACGCGTGCAGCAACGGCGCCACGGTTGGCCACAAGGACCTTCCGGAACAGCCCGGCTTGGGATGTAGCCGCTTGCGATATAGGCTGCACAGATGGGTCTGAATGCATCGTTTCCGTCTTCCTTGCCGGCGGCGCCGTTGGTGGTGCCGCCTTTCATGGTTCATGTCCGCGACATCGTGGCCTCAACCAACGACGATGCGAAGGCCCTAGCCAACGCGGGGTCCCCGCATGGCAGCGTGGTGTGGGCGCGTGAGCAAAGTGCGGGTCGCGGCCGCTATACGCGGCAGTGGCTGAGCCCGCCTGGCAACCTGTACACGTCCGCGGTGCTACGGCCCGATGTTCCGCCGGCACGGACGGCGGAACTGGGCTTCGTGGCAGCTTTGGCCGTGGCGGAGACGGTGGAAACCTTTCTGCCGGTGGGCACCCCCGCCCGGCTGAAATGGCCGAACGACGTGCTGGTGAAGGGACAGAAGATCTCCGGCATCCTGCTGGAAGGCCAATTCAACGGCATGGACATCGCCTGGGTGATCGCTGGCATCGGCATCAATGTCACCGGCGCGCCGGACAATCCGGCCTACCCCGCGACCTCGTTGGCGTCCCACGGAGCCGACGTAACGGCGCGGGAGGTATTGGTGAAGCTGCTGGAACGGCTGGGCGCCTGGTTGGAGGTTTGGCAGAACAACGGCTTTGCCCCCGTCCGTGCGGCCTGGATGGCCCGGGCGGTCAAGCTGAATGACGTCGTCACCGTGCGCATCGGCACGGAACCGCTCAGCGGGCCGTTCCGGGGCATCGACCACGACGGTGCCCTGCTACTGGAAACGCCGCAGGGCACGCGCCGGATAACCGCCGGAGAGGTCGCTTTCGGGCCGGGCTGATCAGGCCGCAGCGGTCTCGACCGCTTCGTAGGGGAAGCGGCGGATCTTGGTGACATTGACGCCCTCGATCCGGATCAAACGCGTGGCGCCGTCACGGCGCGGGGAATGCAGCGCGCCCTCGTTGTAGAGATAGGCGTCGCCGGGCTTCAACGAATAGTTGCGGTTGAACTTCACCTTGCCGGGCTTGCCGTCCGCCGGACGCTCGATGCAATCCCAATCGGTCATCATGGTTTCTCCCGAGGCCTGACCGTAGATCGCCCAGGTCGGGCCGTGATCATGCGGCGCGCTGCCCTTCGCGCCCTGGTGCACATGCGCGAGAATGGTGAAGCCAAGATCAGGGTCTTCATACAGAATGTCGCGCTCGGGGGTGTCGTCGCGCAGGTGTTTGGCGACGAAGTCTTTGTCCTTGAGCACGTCTTGCAACAGGGCGCAGACCTTCGTCCGTCCGGTAGGACCCGGCTCCGAGGACAGTATCTGGTGGCAGGAAGCGGCGAAGCTCTCGATCGTGTGGCCCATGGTTTCCCTACTTTGGCTGGATGGACGGCTTGGAATGATCTTGGCGGCAAGACTAGGATGAAGCGGCAATCACAAGCAATTGCTGCCTTCAGGGGATGACAACAGATGGCGAATGACCAGACGGCGGCGGATGGGGGAACATTCGACTACGTGATCGTCGGGGCGGGCGCCGCGGGGTCGGTGCTGGCCGGGCGCCTGACGGAGGATCCGAGTGTGAAGGTGTGCATCCTGGAAGCCGGGCCGCCCGATAACCACCCGTACATCCACGTGCCCGCGGGCTTCATCAAGATGCTGTTCAATCCGAAATACACCTGGCAGTTCAAGACCGAGCCGAGCGAAGGCAGCGGCGGCCGGCAGATCCTCACCACCCAGGGCCGCACCCTCGGCGGCGGCAGTTCGATCAACGGCATGGTGTATAACCGCGGCCAACCCGCGGATTTCGACCATTGGGCCCAGCGCGGCAATCGCGGCTGGGGCTACACGGACATCCTGCCCTATTTCAAGCGCGGCGAGCGGCGGATCGGGCTGGCCGACGAGCGCATCCATGGTCGCGAGGGCAACATCCCCGTCACCGACATGGATTGGTTTCATCCGGTCTGCGAGGCGTTCATCGACGGAGCCGAGGGCCTCGGCATCCCCCGCAACCCCGACTACAACGATGGACAGCAGGAGGGCGTGGGATATTTCCAGCGCGCCATCCACAAGGGCTGGCGGCGCAGCGCGGCACGGATGTTCCTCCATCCGGCCAAGGCGCGCGGTAACCTGGCCGTCCGCACGGATGCGCGGGCGGAGAAGGTCCTGTTCGAGGGCAAGCGCGCGGTCGGCGTGCAATACGTCGATGACCGCGATCGCACCACGCGCCATGTCGTCCAGGCGCGTCGCGAGGTGATCGTCAGCAGCGGCACGGTGAACACCGCGCGCCTGCTGCAAATCTCCGGCGTCGGGTCGGCGGCGTTTCTGACCGAGATCGGCGTGCCGGTGGTGCATGACCTGCGCGGCGTGGGCGAGAATTTCCGCGACCACTACTCGGTCCGGCTGGTGGCGCGGGTCAAGAACATCCGCACCATGAACGAGATGTCCAAGGGCATGGGCCTGGTCGGGCAGATCGCTCGCTGGGCCACGGGACAACCCTCGATCCTGGCACTGACACCGTCCCTGGTGCATTGGTTCTGGAAATCCAACGAAAGCCTCGATCTCGCCGACCTGCAGGGCGTGTTCAGCCCCGCCAGCTACAAGGACGGGTTCGTCGGCCTGCTGGATGATTTCCCCGGCATGACCTGCGGCGTCTGGCAGCACCGGCCCGAGAGCATCGGTTACGTGCGGGCCCGCTCGAGCGACGTGTTCACCGACCCGATCATCCAGCCCAACTACCTCTCTGCTTCCATGGACCGGCGCGTGCTGATAGCCGGCATGAAACTGGCCCGCCGGCTGCTGCAAAGCCCGCAACTGGCACCCTATTTCGACCGCGAGCAGCTGCCGGGCGCGGACATCCAGACCGACGACGAACTGCTGGACTTCGCCCGCCGCTATGGTTCCACCTGCTACCACCTGATCGGCACCGCGCGAATGGGCCCGGCGACCGATCCGACAGCGGTGGTGGACGACCAGTTGCGGGTGCATGGGATGCAGGGCCTGCGGGTGGTGGACGCCTCGATCATGCCGAATATGCCCTCGTCCAACACCTATGCCTCGACGATGATGATCGCCGAAAAGGCCTCGGACATGATCCGCGGCCGGCCGGCTTTGGAGCCGGTCGAAGGCGTCGCGGCCTGACCCAAAGGAACTCACCCCCATGCCCATGCTCCAGCGCCCCGACGGCGAGATCTACTACGAGGAATTCGGCCAAGGCTTTCCCATCCTGTTGTTCGCCCCCGGCGGCCTCCGCTCGCGGCTCGACATGTGGCACCACTTGAAAGACGGTCCCCGCCGCACCTGGAACGACTGGACCGAAACCCTCGCCGACCGCTACCGCGTCGTCGCCATGGACCAGCGCAACGCCGGCCGATCCCATACGGACATCCGCGCCGACCACGGCTGGCACACCTACGCCGCCGACCACCTGGCCCTTATGGACCACCTCGGCCATCGCCGCTTTCACGCCCTCGGCGGCTGCATCGGCGGCACCTTCTGCCTGACCCTCTGCAAACTCGCCCCCGACCGGATCACCTCGGCCGTCCTGCAGAACCCCATCGGCCTGCACCCGGACCACCCCGAATACTTCCCCGAGAGCCACGCCGCCTGGATCCAGGAAAAGCGCGACGAACGCCCCGAACTCGACCAGGCCGCCATGGAAGCCTTCGGCCACAACATGTGGGATGCCGGCTTCGTCTTCAGCGTCGACCGCGACTTCGTCTGCCACTGCCCGGTCCCGACCATGCTCCTCCCCGGCACCGACATCCCCCACCCCGCCGCCACCAGCGACGAACTCGCCGCCCTGCTCCCCGGCGTGGAGGTGCTCACCCACTGGCGCGGGCCGGAACATCTAGACGCCCAGCGCGACCGCGTCCGGGCCTTCCTCGCCCGCCACACCCCCGCCAGCTAGCGCCCCCCTTGCGATCCCGCCCCATCCCCCCGACAATCCCCCGCACAAAATCGAGAGGACCCAGCGTGGCCGCATTCAAGAGTACCGAAAACTACATCGCCACCCGCGACCTTGAGGTGGCAGTGAACGCCTCCGTCACGCTCCAGCGCCCGCTCCTGGTCAAGGGCGAACCCGGCACCGGCAAGACCGTCCTCGCCCATGAGATCGCCAAGGCCATGAACATGCCGCTCATCGAGTGGCACGTGAAATCCACCACAAAGGCTCAGCAGGGCCTCTACGAATACGACGCCGTCTCCCGCCTGCGCGACGGCCAGCTCGGCGAGGAGAAGGTCCACGACATCTCCAACTACATCATCCGCGGCATGCTCTGTGAGGCCTTCGACGCCCCCTAGCAATCCGTCGTCCTTATCGACGAGATCGACAAGGCCGACATCGAATTCCCCAACGACCTGCTGCTCGAACTCGATCGCATGGAGTTCTTCGTCTACGAAACCCGCCAGACCGTGGTCGCCAAACAGCGCCCCATCGTCATCATCACCTCCAACAACGAGAAGGAGCTGCCGGATGCCTTCCTGCGCCGCTGCTTCTTCCACTACATCCGCTTCCCCGACCGCGAGACGATGGAGAAGATCGTCCTGTCCCACTACCCTGACCTCAAGCAGGACCTCGCCCGCGAGGCGCTGAACATCTTCTTCCAGATCCGCGACGTTCCCGGCCTGAAGAAAAAGCCCGCCACCTCCGAACTGCTCGACTGGCTGAAGCTCCTGATGGTCGAGGACCTGCCGCTCGACGTGCTGCGGAGCCGCGACACCCACGTCGTCATCCCCCCCCTGCACGGCGCCCTGCTGAAGAACGAGCAGGACGTCCACCTCTTCGAACGCCTCGCCTTCCTCGCCCGCCGCGGCAGCTAAGGAGCCCCGCCGATGTTCTCCCATCTGGTTCTCGGTCTGAGGAAAGCCGGCCTGCCGGCCTCCATCACCGAATACCTGACCCTGATGGGCGCCATGAAGGCCGGCATCGCCAACTACAGCATCGACGACTTCTACTACCTCTCCCGCGCCACCCTCGTGAAGGACGAGCGCCACCTCGACAAGTTCGACCGCGTCTTCGCCGAATGCTTCAAGGGCCTCGAAGCCCCCGACGGCGAGCTCCGCCAGGACCTCCCCGAGGAATGGCTCCGCAAGCTCGCCGAAAAGCTCCTCACCCCCGAGGAACTCGCCCAGATCCAAAACCTCGGCGGCTTCGACAAGCTGATGGAGACCCTGCGCGAACGCCTCGCCGAACAGAAGGGCCGCCACCAGGGCGGCTCCAAATGGATCGGCACCGCCGGCACCTCCCCCTTCGGCGCCTACGGCTCCAACCCCGAGGGCATCCGCATCGGCCAGGAGGAATCCCGCAACCGCCGCGCGGTGAAAGTCTGGGACAAGCGCGAATTCCGCGACCTCGACGACAATGTCGAGATGGGCACCCGCAACATGAAGGTCGCCCTCCGCCGCCTGCGCCGCTTCGCCCGCGAAGGGGCCGCCACCGAGCTCGACATGGCCGACACCATCCTCTCCACCGCCAAGAACGCCGGCAGCCTCGATCTGAAAATGGTCCCCGAGCGCCACAACCGGGTCAAGGTCCTGCTCTTCCTCGACATCGGCGGCTCGATGGACGACCACATCAAGCTATGCGCCGAACTCTTTTCCGCCGCCCGCAGCGAGTTCAAGCACCTGGACTTCTTCTACTTCCACAACTGCCCCTACGAGAAGATGTGGAAGAACAACCGCCGCCGGCGCGAGGCCCAGATCTCCACCTTCGACATCATCCGCACCTACGGCCCCGACTACAAAGCGATCTTCGTCGGCGACGCCTCGATGTCCCCCTACGAAATCGTCGAACCCGGCGGCAGCGTCGAGCACTGGAACGAGGAAGCCGGCAAGCGCTGGATGGAACGCCTCACCGGCCATTTCCGCCGCTCCGCCTGGCTCAACCCCAGCCCCCAGCAAGGCTGGCCGCACACCACCTCCATCGGCATGGTCCGCGAACTCATGGAAGGCCGTATGTTCCCCCTGACCGTCGAGGGAATCGACCGCATGACCCGGGAACTCAGCCGCTAGCCCGGCCGGGTGCGGCGGAGCACCGCCCGAAATGTATAACAAAGTCGCGACAATCGAACGAACGATTGCAAATCTTTGGCGCCCACGCCTAGCGTTGTGATTACGTGGTCAGATGGGCCCACCATGCATGGCCTGCCGACTGCCAGGAATCGTTTTTCAGGGAGGCGAAAGATGAAACGCTTACTGCTGGCCGCCGCCATATTTCTACCGTCTCTGGCGCAGGCGGCGAGCGTGGTGACCACGCCGCTGCCAACCCATCTGTTCCAGTTCACCACCACCGGCGGCCTGAGCAATCCGGGCGTTATTCTGGGCTTTAACCCGCAGCCCGAGCCACCCGGCCTGCCGTATGGCGGCACGCTGGACATGAGCCATCCGACCGCCCCCTCCCTGCTGCTGCCACCCGCGCTCGGGAGCTATTCGGTGCTGATCGGGCTGCTGATCCCGGGCAATCCGGTCCGGGCGATGGACCCGCAACCGGCCCCGAACAGCGACGGCAACACGGGGTTCGAGGTGACGTTCGGCGACGGCAGCGTGTTCAAGATCGACCTGCACATCGACGGGCTCATCGGCGATTGGGCATCGCTCAATCCGCAGCCGCTGCCGCCGGGGTTTTCCGCCCTAGGCACGTCGTTCTACGGCTTCACCGGTGACCCGATGGCGACGATCTCGATCTTCGAACTGGTCCCGAACGGCGACCCGCTCCCGCTCTTCTTCAGCCTGGTCCCCGAACCGGCCTCGATGGCCCTGCTGACCCTGCCACTCCTCGCCACCGTCGCCCTGCGCCGCCGCGCCAAGTCGTAAACAAGTCCGCTTCGTAGGGTGCCGGTGCCTCTTGGCACCGCACCGCCCACAAGCCCCTCACAAAGACCCCCGCCCCGCAACATCTACTGTCTCGCCGCCGTCTCAAGACGCATTTCCCGAGAATTTATCCCACCACCCGAGACGGGCTGTCCCCCGCCCCGCGGAAACTCCAGCCCATCGTCATCGCCAGCTCCCGCACGACGATCCGGCAGACGGCTCACCCGCGACCGCCTCCGCCAGCGCCCCCGCCATCATCCCCAAAACCCTACCTGTTTACGCACTTTTCTCAGCTTCTCTTTCGTGGCACATATCGTGAACATTCGATTTAGCGAGGCAGGGACGATGGCTCGAAACAAGGTGCAATTCCAAAAGGGTCTCAGCGAAG
>CAINEA010000945.1 GCA_903847525.1 uncultured Acetobacteraceae bacterium
CAAGGTCGCGGCTGTTCTCCCGGAACAGCAGGCGGTCGCCTGGCGCGAAGGACCGCGCGCCCTCGGTGGTCTGGTAGGCGACCTCGCCGGCCAGTTCGCCACGCTCCTGGCGGGCCGCACGGATCGCCTCGTTGAGGTCCTGCACGTCGGCCCGGCGATGCGCCAGCACCAGGCGCGAGCCGTCCGGCCGCGCCGCCATGTCGGCCATCACGTCGCGCACGATCGCCCCGCGTACCTGTTCCCCCGTGTCGTCCAGCCGGATCGCGCCACGCTCCGCATAGGCGGCCAGCCCCTCGGCCGTGCGATACCGGCCAAAATCCACCGATGCCGCCCGCTGCCAGTCCTCGCGCTGCCGGCGCACGCCTTCCAACTCGACAAACCCAACCCGCTCCGCCACGGATCGGAACGCCGCACCCGCGCCGATCGGCTGCAACTGCTCCGGATCGCCGACCAGCACGATTTTGGCCCCTGCCCGGTCCGCCTCGGTGATGAACCGCGAGAGCTGCTTCGAGCCGACCATGCCGGCCTCGTCGATCACGAACACGTCGCGCGGCCCGAGCTGATCGAACCCGCGTTCCCAGCCCCGTTCCCACGATGCCAGGGTACGCGAGGCGATACCGGACGACTCCTCCAACCCCTCGGCCGCCTTGCCGGCCAGCGCGGCCCCGTGGACGTGGAAGCCCTGCGCTTCCCAAGCCTCGCGCGCCGCCGCGAGCATGGTGCTCTTGCCCGCCCCGGCCAGCCCGACCACGGCCGCGATGCGCTCCGGCCCGGCGACATGCGCGACCGCCGCAAGCTGCTCGTCGGCAAGCTGGATGCCCGCCCGCTGCTGCGCACCAACCGCCGCATCCACATGCCGGCCGGCGACACCGAAACCGCGCGCCGAAACCATGCGGTCGGCGCTGTTCGCCATGTCGCGCTCGATCGACATCATCTCGCGTGTCGAATAGCGCGCCTGCTCGACAATTCGCCCCTGCTCGTCGCGCTGTTCGGCCTGCAACTCCACCAGAACAGGCGACGCCATCACTTTCGCAAACGCCGCCTGAAATGCCTCCGCCCCGTCGATGTAGCGGTGCAGCACCCGCGCCACGTCGTGCCGGTCGAACACGCTCTTCTCACCCGTGATGAGCGTCAGAACCTGGTCCGGCTTTTCGCGGATCAGCGCGGTGTTGCGCTTGGCTGCCTCTTCGTCCAGCCGGACCCGCGACACGTCCTTGCCGCGCCGCTCCATCTGCGTCGCATGCACCCCCATGTGCTGCGTCGGCTCGATCTCCAACCCGCGCTCCTGGTGCGAGCGATGATCGACCCGGATGTCCAGACCAGCCCGCGCCAAGTGTTCGTTGGTCCGTTGCTCCCACCCGATCCGGATATCCCGCAGCTGCTCATGCGAAGTCGGCAGACCGAGCGCCTGCAATTTCTTGTTCTCAAGCTCCAGATCGGATTTCTCGCCAAGGCCATCCGGCCCGGCCTTCCGTGTCGTCATCATGATGTGGGCATCTTTATAGATCG
>CAINEA010000946.1 GCA_903847525.1 uncultured Acetobacteraceae bacterium
CCGATCTGTGAAGGCGACATCGAACCGGCCCGAGGACATGCCGCTGATCAACCCGCGCTATTTGTCGGACGAGACCGACCGCAGGGCGTTGCTGGGTGGCCTGCGTTACGCCAGGCGCATGTTCGAAACGCCGGCCCTTGCGCCATATGTATTGGCGGAAAGCCTGCCCGGAAAGGATGTGCAGACCGACGACGAATTGCTGGATTACGCGCGGCGGTATGGCGGCACCTGTTATCACGCCAGCTGCACCTGCATGATGGGCCAGCATCCTCTGGCCGTCGTTGATGATCAGTTGCGGGTGCACGGGATGGAGGGGCTGCGCGTGATCGATGCCTCGGTCATGCCGGCGGTCACATCGAACAACACCAACGCACCCACCATCATGATCGCCGAAAAGGGCGCGATCCTGATCAGGACGGCGGCGCAGGAGCGGCTGGCTGCCTAAGGGACGTTTTGGGGGGCGTCGCGTTGGGAGGCAGGTACGATCCATGAAAGAAAACAGCATCTGGCGGGCGGTGCGCGAGGGGCGGGCCGCGCTTGGCACCGGGCTGAAGGAGTTCGCGTCGCGCGGCGTGCCGTGGATCATCGAGGCCTCCGGATTCGACTACTGCATGATCGACCACGAACACGGCGCCTTCGACCTTGAAACGATCGCGGATCTCGCCGGGTGGTTTCAGGCCACCAACGTCTCGGCGATCGTGCGCATCCACAAATCCTTCACCTATCTGATCCCCGCGATCCTCGATCAGGGGATCATGGGCGTGCAGGTCTCGGAGGTAGATAATGCTGATGAGGCGCGCGCAATTGTCCGGGAGGCAAAGTATCCGCCGATTGGCAATCGCGGTATCTCGGGGCAAGGGATGCACACCGGGTACCGGAGCTATGGCGCCCGTCACGCATCCGAGTACGCGCCATGGGCCAATGCCAACATCATCGTTTGCGTGTCGATCGAATCGCTCGAGGGTCTGAACAATGTCGAGGCGATCGCGGCCGTGGAGGGCATCGACATGATCGCCTATGGCCATTCGGACCTCAGTGCGCGCCTCGGCGTTCATCTCCAGCTTGAGCACCCGGCCTTCAAGGCCGCCGTGCGTCGGATCGCGGAGGCTTGCAAAGCGCACGGTAAGCTCGCTCGAGGATCCGCGGAGACCGAGGCGCAGATCGAGGAATACTGGCAGCTTGGATGCAAGGTGTTAAACCTGCCCGGAAACGATGTCAGCACCTATCTTGATGGCCTGAAGGCGCGTGCCAGCCGGGCCCATTTGCGGCTCGAATCCATCGGCGTCCCGTCGCCTCAATGGAGGTCGGAAACGAAATGACGCACACTGGCAGCAGTCAACGATCCAATGGGAGGACAGAATGCGGCTCCAAGGCAAAACAGCGCTGCTGACCGGCGCGGCGGCGGCGATCAAGGGCGAACTCATGGGCTTCGGCGGCGCGGCGGCGCATCTCTTCGTGCGCGAGGGCGCAAAAGTGGTGCTGACCGACATCCGGGATGAGTTGGGCGAGCGCGCGGCAGCTGCCCTGCGAGCTGATGGCCATGACGCGCGTTACCTGCATCTCGACGTGACATCGGAACAGAACTGGGCCCAGGTGGTAGACGCGGTGATGGCATCGCACGGACGGCTGGATATCCTGTTCAACAATGCAGGCGTGTCCTTTCCCGGCAAGGTCGAGGACATCACGGTAGACATCTGGGACCGCGAGCTTGGCGTTCATGCCAAAGGGGTTTTCCTGGGCACCCGTACGGCGATCCCGGCCATGCGCAAAGGCGGCGGCGGATCGATCATCAATACGTCCTCGGTGATGGGCCTTGTCGGCAGTCCCACCTCGCCGGCCTATTCGGCCGCCAAAGGCGCCATCACGATCTTTACCAAGTCGGCGGCGTTGCAATATGCGAAGGAAAATATCCGCATCAATTCCGTGCATCCAGGCTATGCGGATACGCCGTTGACCGAGAAACGCTTCAGCGATCCGGCCACGCGCCAGGTGCTGCTCGATCGTACGCCGATGGGGCGGCTCGGCACCGCCGAGGATATCGCCAATGGCGTGCTGTTCCTGGCGTCCGACGAAGCATCCTGGGTCACTGGCTCGGAACTGGTGATCGATGGCGGCATGACGGCACAGTAATTCCAGGAAACGTGAGGTCGCCAAGGCGGCGTAGGCTTCAACAGAATATCCAAGAATCCGAGTTCGTTACAATCCAACAATATTGCGATGCATGGATCAAGCTTATAGCCCAGCCCTGGCGGATCATGTCCCTTGGGCTACGGGGATGGACCAATAGGTTCTAATTACAGAGTCTTGGTATAAAGAACGGTAGTCAAGTGATCTGCCGTTCTGCACGGAGCTTACCCTGGCGGTGCGCCAGCACAAGATCGGGACGTGGCAAAACCGCGAGCAACGCTGGCAGGAACAGCAATGTCGCGCATGCGGTGCAGGCGAGGCTCAAGAGCAGCAACGCCCCCAGGCTCGCCGTACCAGGATGGTTCGATAGCGCCAGCGAACCGAAAGCGCTGGCGGTTGTTAACGCAGAGAGCGCGATGGCCCGGGCCGTGGCCGACCCAAGCGGTCGCGTTCGTCCCGCTCGCCAATTCATGACGAAATATATGTTAAACGACACGCCAAGGCCCAGAAGCAGCGGTACTGCGATGACGTTGGCGAAGTTCAACGGTAATGGCAGCAATACGGCAATGGTGACGCTGAGCAGAAGCGACAGCAACAGCGGCGCCAGCACCAGCGCAACGTCCAATGCCCGGCGCAGAACGACAACCAGGATCAGGCCGATCGCGATGAGCGCACTCACGACAGCGGTGCGAAAAGCGTCGATGATGCTGTCGGCACTGCGAACGATCGTTACCGCCGATCCAGCGGAATCCGGCGCCACGGCCTGGACCTCGGCCACGAACGAACGCAGCGCTGCGGTGCCGCGCACTGTCGCTGTCGGAAACACCTGCAACCGAAAACGTCCGTCCGGCGCGATCCAGTCGCGTCGAATGTCCGGCGGTATGTCGGCGTCGGTGACAGGCCTGGCGCTCAAGGCCAAGCGCAGCTGATCGAGCTGTTCGGGCAGAAAACGGGTCATCGCGCTATCCGTGGCGCGCATCGTAGCCTCGGAGGCAGCTTCCAGCCGCGTGAGCTCGGCGGCGATTTGCACAATGGGATGATCCGGCGCCAGCTGGGGCAGTAATGCCGTCAGCCTATCCGCAAGGCCCTTGACGGACGCAAGTAAGCCTTCATTCGTGACGGCGGGCAAACCGACGGGCGGGGTTAGCGTGGTGCGCAGCAGTTCGGCGGCGTCGGCGACCAGCGGCAGCTTCCGATCCTGATCGGCCGGAAGAAAGCTGCTCAGCCATACGACGCTGTCGACGTTGGGCAGCTTGCCCAGCCGGGCGGTCAGGCTGGCGGCCGTTTCGCGATCGGGCACCAGCAGTTCCATGCTGTACGGGCTGGTGACGGGATCGTCGATCAGGTCGTTCAGCGTCCGCATCGCCTCGGTGTTGGCGTTCTTGGTGTGGAGCGGATCACCGTCGAAGCCGAGATGCGGAATCAGCACAATGCCCAGCATGGCCAGGCCGCCGAAGACGGTGAGCAGGACCCATCGCCAGCGGGCCACCGGGCCGTCTAGCCGCTGCAGCAATTGCAGGCCGGCCTCCGTCGTCTCGCCGACCGGACGGAACAATGCCAAAGCCGCCGGCAGAAAGGTCAGCGTGCAGGCGAAGGCGATCAGCATACCGATGCCGGCGATCAGGCCAAGTTGCGCGACACCGATGAAATCCGTTGGCGTGAAGGCAAGGAATCCGGCGGCCGTGGTCAGCGCCGCAACCAGGATCGACAGGCCGGCGCGCGACCCGGTACGAGCTAGGGCCGCAGGCAGGTCGGGTACCTCTAGCCGGACCTCGCGCAGGCGCACGCTGAACTGGATGGCGAAATCAACGGCGATGCCAAGGAACAGGATGGCGAAGGCGACCGACACCAGGTTCAACGTGCCGACCGCGAGCGCCGCGAAGCCGCCGGTCAAAAGCAGGCCGAGCAGCAAGGTCAGCAGGATCGGCACGATCATCCGCCAGGATCGCACTGCCATGAACAGCCACATTGTTACCAGGAGGGCGCTGCCGATCAGGCCGGTTGCCGCTCCTTCGGCGACGGTCGAGAACTCCTCGTCATTCAGCGCGACCGATCCTGTCAACCGCACGCGGGCACTGCCGTCGCGCACGAATTCCAACCGACTGGCCGCCGCGCGCACCGCGTCGCTGGCGGCGGCGCCTGGTTCAAGTGCGCCGTAATCCAGCTTGGGCTTGGCCAACACGAAATGGTAGCGCCCGGCGAGGTCAGCGGCCGGCCCGGCGAGGACGCGTTGCCACGACAGCGGCGTCGCCTTGCCATCGGCGGCCGCGGCCAGGCCGTCATGGAAGGCGCGCAGCGCCGGAAGGAAGGCGGCGAGGTCCGCTTGCCCGGTTTTCACTCCTTCGGCGATCAGCCCCAGCGCGGTACATAGGCCACGCAGGCTTGGGTCGGCACTCAACTGACCCAGGAAGGGCTGTGCGTCGATCGTGCGGTCAAGCAGGTCCCGCAACTTATCCTCATCGAGGAACAGGAAGGCGTTCCGTTTCAGGTACGGCGAGGCATCGGGCCGGGACACGGCGGAGAAATGTGCGCTGTCCGCGGCGAGCGCCGCCGCGAGATCCCGGGCCGTTGCCTCGGCCTGCTCCGGGATCGCCGCGTCGATCGCCACGACAAGCAGGTCTTCGTTCTGCGGGAAGGCACGCTGCAACTCCGCCCCTCGCTGCTTCCAGTGCAGGCTTGCGGCAAACAGGCCGTCAGTATCTGTGGTAACGCCAAGCCGCGAGGCGGCGGCCCAGGCGCTGCCGAGCGCCAGCAGAAGGCCAAGAGCCAGCACCAGCCATCGATGCCGTACGGAGGCCGCGACCACGACCGAAAGAAACACGCGCGGCTACTCCTTCACAGGAAGACGGCGCAGCCGCAGCAGACGGACGCCAGTCAGCGTCATCATGAAAGTCGTTCCGAAGGCTGCCCCTACGAGGACGGGCATCAGCCAGCCCAGCCAGGCCAGAGGCCCCATCAGATAGAGTGCATCGTCCGGATCGAAACCCCATTTGCCGGAATACGCGCGCGTATTCGCCGGGCTGCGCTGTTCCAGCCATTCGGAGAAGACGTTGCAGAGGAACAAGGCCGCCCCATCCAGCAGGCCGATCGCGATCGCCCAATTCCCCAGCCAGGAGGTGCGAAGTCCGATGCCGATCGAGACGAAGAACAATGCGTTCACCGCGTTGTCGGCCAAATAATCATAGATATGCCCGGCCGGGCTCGTCATATCCCCAAGCCTAGCCAGTTCGCCGTCGGCACGGTCGAGGAAAGCCGAAACCAGCCACAGCGCTCCCCCCCACCCCATTCCCGCCTGGGTGCCCAGGGCAAAGCAGGCGCAAGCGGCCAGGCCGGACAGCAGGCGCAGCGTCGTCAGGTGATTGGGCCGGACCCAGGTGCCGATCAGCGGGCGAACGAACGGTCGCGCCATGAGATGAGTCCACGAGTCTCCGAGCATCAAACCGCTCCGAAAGAGGGGGATTTCGGCGCGGCCGGGGTCTGCGCCTGCAGGTATCGCCACGCGACCAATCCGGGTACGCCAAGCACCACTTCGCGCAGGCGCTTCATCAGCGAAAGGGCGATCGCGACCTCCGGCGACAATCCGAATAGCTGGCAGACGATGATCAGGCCCCCCTCCTGCACGCCCAGGGCACCGGGCACGGCGAAGCCAACCGCCTTCAGGGCCTGGCCAAGGCTTTCGATGATCAGTCCCGTGGAAATGTCCACGTTATGGCCGAGAAAATACAATGCAAGGCAGACCTCAATGCCGCCGAGCAGCCAGGAGATTGTGTGCCAAAGCCCCGCGAACATGACCCGGCCCGGTACGCGGTAGCAGGCGACCAGGGCATCATGCAGGCCCGCCACCTCTGTCATGCCGGTCCAACCCAGCGAGCGGCCCAAGCGCAGCATTCCGTTCTCGATGGCAGTGGCCAGACCCAGCCACTGCGCGCCCAGAAAGGCCCCGGCCACCATCATCGCGATCACCAGGCCAGAGGCGATATATCCGGCGATCCCACCGTCTCCGATGGAGTGCAGCATCAATCCGAGACCCATCAGCGTAAAGCCGATCTGGGTCACCATCTCCATGGTCAGGTCGGCAGTGGTCCCCGCGATCGCCGCGGCGAGCGGAACAAAGCGGCACTGCAGCAGCCGTACGACAACGAACTCGCCGCCGATCTGCGCGCTGGGCAGCAGATTATTCACCCCCTCGCGGATCCAGCGCAGCACAATGTAGGTGCGCAGGCTAGGACGCCGAGGCATGGGGCCGGCGATCGTCCGCCAAGCGGCTGCGGAGAACAAAATCTGCACAAAATGAAACCCGATCACGGCCAGCATGCCGAACCAGCCGGCACGGGCGAGCAGATCCAGGATGCGGTCGACGCCGTAGCTTTGGAGCAACCACGCCGCCAGCGCGATGCCAAACACGCCACCAAGGATGGCGCCGATTTTCATTCTCGAACTCCGTTGGTGGCTGCGGCTGTGGTTCTAGAACTCCAAGATGTCACATCACGCACCCGGCCGCCACCGGACCCAACCGTTCGATAAGCCTGCCTTACCAGACCATATGGCAGCGAATCCCGGCAATGCGGTTGACGACAGCCGCGAGGTTGCCGACCATGAGCTTGGCGCTTTCCTCCACCTTTCAACCATTCGAGTTCCTCCTATGCCGGCGAAACATGTGAGCGTGACCCACACTCACGCCCTGATCCTGGCGGCCGGCGTGGGGTGCCGACTCGGCGACACGACACCGGAACACCTCCGCAGGCCCAAGGCCCTGCTAAATTTCGGCGGCAAAAGCTTGCTGGAACGCCACATCCTTATCTTGCGGCAGAGGGGGATCACCCAGATCACCGTGGTGATCGGCTTCGCCGGCGAGCACATCCGTGCCGCGCTCGATGCGATGGCGGTCGACCCGCCGGTCTCGGTCATCGTGAACCCTGATTTTCGCGAAGGTCGCGTTGTCTCGCTCTGGACCGGTCGCGATCTGTTGCGCAGCGGCAATCCTCTTATCCTGATGGACGCGGACGTCCTGTACGACTGGCGGCTCATGGCCCGGCTGGTGGACAGTGGACGCCCCGACTGCCTGTTGCTGGACCGTGAAATCGAGCCCGGGGACGAGCCGGTGAAACTCTGCGTCCAGGAAGGCCGCATCGTCGACTTTCATAAGCGCCCGACCGCGCCACATGATTGGCATGGCGAGTCCGTGGGGTTCTTCCGCTTCACGACGCAGGCTGCAGCGGAATTGGCGGATCGGACCGAGGACTATGTAGCGTCGGGCCGCCGCAACATGGAATACGAGGAACCAATACGGGACATGATCCTGGCAAGTGCCGCCGACCGGTTCGGGTTCGAGGACATCAGCGGGCTTCCCTGGACCGAGATCGATTTTCCCGAAGATATCCTTAAAGCTAACGATCTCTTGCCGAAACTGGTGGCATGAGCGCCGTACTGGACCCTTTCGTCCCCGCCAGCCGCCGCTCGCCGTCCGCCGACGAGCGTGCGCAGATGCAGCGGGATGGTTATCTGGTCGTTCGTGGCTTCTTCGATGCGGGCGAGGCCGCCACCCTGCTCCGCTGGACAGAGGAACTGGCGTCGGCGCCAGAGGTGCCGGGCAGGCACTGGGTTTATTGGGAGGATTGTCTGACAGAACCCGGGCGGCGGGTGATCCAGCGCATCGAGAACTTCTGCCCGTTTCACCTGGACTTCGACCGGGTAGTGCGGAACGGCGCTTTACTTCACTGGACGAGTGCGCTTTTGAATGGTCAGGTCGTGTTGTTCAAGGAGAAGATTAACTTCAAGATGCCGGGCGGCCCGGGGTTCAAGGCGCACCAGGACCAGCAGGCCGGCTGGGGCGGATACGCGCCGTTTTTCGTCACTGCGTTGGTGACAATGGATCCGGCCACGATCGAGAATGGCTGCCTGGAAATCGTGCCCGGCCGACATCGCGAGGGGTTGATCGGCGAGGAGTGGAAGCCCTTGGAGGAGGCCGACCTGACGCTGCAGCCGGTGCCGACAGCGCCGGGTGACGTGATCTTTTTCGACAGCTTCGCCCCACACGCCTCCAAGCCGAACCTCACCGACAAACCGCGGCGTCTGTTGTATCTAACTTACAATCTGGCCAGTCAGGGCGACCATCGTGAACAGTACTACGCGGAGAAGCATGCCGCCTTCCCGCCGGATATCGAGCGCGACGGCGACAGGAACTATGTCTTTCGTGTGTGACTGAATTAGACCGAGAGATGCGATTTCCACGCACCGGGCCTATCCGTGCTACTTGACTGCCTATGGAAACCAAACCGCCAATCCCGCTTGCCGTCCTCGTCGGCATCCAGACGCCCGACGTCGACGACGTCGCGCACGAAGCCAGTCTTGAGGAGTTGGGGCGCCTGGTGAAGACACTGGGCTATGAGGTTGTCGGCACGATATCGCAAAAGCGCGAGGGCACTGGCGCCGGGTTGCTGCTGGGCAGCGGCAAGCTTGCGGAACTGGCGGCACTGACCGGTGGCACCGGTGTGGTCGGCTCGATGGCACCGCCGCCTAAATCCAAGGCCCGGCAACGGTTTGAAGGCCTGGCCGCGGCCGTCGAGCCAGTCGGACTCGCTTCTGCCGAGCCAGGTTTGGGCACCACTCGCAAGCCTGAGTTCGTCATCGTCGATCACGAGCTCTCGCCCAGTCAGATCCGCAACCTCGAACGCGCCACCGGAGCCCAGGTGCTGGACCGCACCGGCGTCATCGTCGAGATCTTCCATCGCCACGCCAACACCCGCGAGGCAAAGCTACAGGTGGAGATGGCGCGCCTGAAATACGTAGCGCCGCGCATGCGGGAGTCCTCGGCGGGCGGCGGGCGGCAGCAAGGCCCGGGCGCCGGCGAAAGCACCCTGGACCTTGATCGCCGCAAGATCCGCGACCGGCTGTCTGAGCTGAAGGATCAGCTGGAAGCGGTGCAGCGCGACAGCGACCAGCGCCGCTCCGCCCGCCGCGACCAGCTGCGGGTGGCGCTGGTCGGTTACACCAATGCGGGCAAATCCTCGTTGATGCGTGCCCTCACTGGCAGCAAGGTGCTGGTGGAGGACAAACTGTTCGCCACACTCGACACCACCGTGCGCACACTGCAGCCCGAGACCCGGCCCCGCGTACTTGTCTCCGACACGGTCGGCTTCATCAAGCAATTGCGGTATCATGTAGCAGGCGCCACCAAGCGGGCATTCGCGGCCTGCGCCAGGCTGTTTACCATCCTGATCAATGATGTTTCAGGAGGAATTGGCGATGGCCGAGCCACATGTCATTGGC
>CAINEA010000947.1 GCA_903847525.1 uncultured Acetobacteraceae bacterium
AGGCCGACGCGGTATTCATGGGTCTTGATTTCCTTTGGAATACCGACATGCATGCGACCAACCTCCAATTGTGTTCGCGAAGCATAGCCTAATCCGGACCATCGGATGGCCTGATAGATTGACGGCGCAGACCTTTCGCGATGGAGTGCCGTGCCATGGACGGGCGCGCCTGCGCGGCGGATAACCCAGGCGCATCTCGCGGACCGGTATTCAGGAGACTTACCCATGATCAAGACGACGCGTCGCGGACTGTCCCGCATGGCTCTGGCCCTGCCGGCCCTGACCCTGCTGCCCTCGGGTGCGCGGGCCGACGACACCGTGCGCGTCGGCGCCACCTATCCGCTGAGCGGGGGCGCGGCCTCGGCCGGCACGGCGGCCAAGCAGGCGATCGAGGTGGCGGTGGAGATCATCAACAACGCCCATCCCGAGATGCCGAAGCTGCCGCTGGCGCCCACGGTCGGACTGCCCAACCTCGGCGGGCGGAAGATCGAGGTCGTGTTCACCGATCACCAGGGCAACCCGGCCACCGCGCAAAGCCAGACGCTGCGGCTGATCACCCAGGAAAAGGTGGTCGCCATGGTCGGCGCCTATCAGTCCAGCTGCGGCCTGACCGCCAGCGCGGTGGCCGAGCGCTACGGCATCCCGTTCATGGCCAGCGAGGCCTCCGCGCCCAGCCTGACTGCGCGCGGCTTCAAATGGCTGTTCCGCCCCACCCCGATCGGCACCCATTTCGGCGCCGCCTACGCCGATTTCATGCTGCAGCGGAAGGCCGCCGGCATGAAGGTCGGCAAGATCGCGGTGGTGAACGAGAACACCGAATACGGCACCGCCACCGGTGACGCGATCATCAAGGCCGCGACCGAGAAAGGCATGAAGGTGGATCTGCGTATCCCCTACAACGCCAACAGCACCGATGTCAGTTCCCAGGTGCTGCAGCTGAAGAACGAGCAACCGGATGTGGTGATCTTCATCAGCTACACCTCCGACAGCATCCTGTTCATGAAGACGATGCGCAACCTCGACTACAAGCCGGCCCTCCTGATCGGCGACGACAGCGGCTTCTCCGACACTTCCTTCATCGAGGCTGTGGGCGACCTGGCGGAGGGCGCGATCAACCGCAGCTCCTACGACATAGGCAAGCCTGGAACGAACTCCTTCATCGTTAACGAGCTCTACACCAAGCACGCCGGCCACGCGCTGGACGACACCTCGGCCCGCGCCATGCAGGGCTTCCTGGCATTGGCGGATGCAATCAACCGCGCCGGTTCGACCGACCCGGCCAAGATCCAGGCGGCGCTGCAGGCGACCGACCTGAAGCCGGACCAGTTGATGATCGGCTATAACGGTATCAATTACGATGAAACCGGGCAGAACAAGCTGGCCTCCACCTTGTTGGTGCAGCTGATCAAGAAGCACTACGTGCCGGTCTGGCCCGCTGCGATGGCAACGATGGAGCCGCAGATGCCGTTCAAGGGCTGGAACTAGGCCAGCCCGCGCGCATGACCCAGACCTTTATCCCGGCGGCCTTCATTCGCGGCGGATCGAGCAAAGGAGTTTTCTTTCATGCGCGCGATCTGCCGGCGGACCGAGGCGAGATCGACCCGATCCTGCTCGGAATTCTCGGCAGTCCCGACCCGTACGGCCGCCAGTTGAACGGCATGGGCGGAGGGATATCCTCGCTGTCCAAGGCGGTGATCATCGGCCCGCCGACGCGCGATGATGCCGATGTGGACTATACCTTCGCCCAGGTGTCGGTCGACAAACCGGTCGTGGACTGGGGCGCCAACTGCGGCAATCTATCCTCCGCCGTCGGCCCTTTCGCGGTCGACGAGGGACTCGTGCGAGTGCCCGACGGCGAGGGGCTGGTGCGCATTCATCAAGTGAATACGCGGAAGATCATCCACGCCCGCTTCCCCGTCGCCAACGGCTGTGCCGTGGTGAACGGCGATTTCGCCATCCCCGGCGTCGCCGGCACCGGTGCGCGCATCCGGCTCGATTTCCTGAACCCCGGCGGCGCCTTCACCGCCGCTCTGCTGCCGACCGACAACCCGGTCGATGTGCTCGAAATTCCCGGCGCCGGCCGCTTCCGCGCCTCGCTGATCGACGCTACCAACTGCGCCGCCTTCGTCGATGCAAGCGATGTCGGCCTCACCGGCGCCGAAACCCCGGACGAGATGGAAGCCAGGCCGGGCCTGATGGCCCTGCTGGACCAACTGCGCCGCGCCGCCGGCGTGCGCATGGGCCTCGCCGCCACGCCCGAAGCCGTCGGCCTCGCCAACCCCAAGATCGCGATCGTCTCCGCCCCCGGCCCGTTCCGCACCCTTACCGGCGAAACGATGGGCGCCGGAACGCACGAGATCGCCGTGCGCATGATCTCCATGGAGCGCGCCCACCGTGCCGTGCCGCTGACCGGATCGATGTGCCTGTCGGTCGCGTGCCGCATCGAGGGCAGCATCCCGAACGCGCTCTGTGCCGCCCCGGCACGCGATGACGAAATCCGGATCGCCAACCCGTCCGGCGTCTTTGCCGCCGGAGCCGAGGTGCGCAACACAAATGCCGGCCCGGTCGCCGACAGTGCTGTGGTGTACCGCACGTCCAGGCGCCTGATGCAGGGCCAGGTCGCCTGGACGGCGTGAGCTACTTTGGCAGCGGATATTTCTCCAGATACGGCATGTAGTCCGGCTCCACGTCGATCTGCAGCGTGGCCAGCATGCGCACCACGGCGTTGTAGAACGCGATCGTCATGGTCAGGTCGAGCAGCAGTTCGGATGACATCTTGGTGCCAAGCGCGGTGAAGGTCGCTTCCGATCCGCCGCCGTCCAGCGTCATCTCCCGCGCCAGCTTCAGCACCAGCTTGGTGGTGTCGTCGAGCTTGGTTGGCTTGCCCACGGTGTCGTCGATCAACGCCTTGATATCATCGTCCGTGACGCCGAAATCGTAGCCGATCTTCACGTGGTGCGACCATTCATAGGGCGACTTCGCCAGCCAGCCGACCTGCAGGATGGCCAGCTCCCGCAGCCGCGGATCGGCCTTGCTCTTGTGGCGGATGAAACCGCCCAGGCCCGAAAACGCCCGCGCCGCGTTCGGCGAATGGACCAGCGCCCGGAACAGGTTGATGTTCCGCGCCAGCAGGTCCTGGTCCTTCTCGGCCAGATCGGATTTATCCAGATATTTCAGGCGTGCCATGAAACAGTTTCCCTTTAGCCGCCGACAAACTCGGCGGCCGTGTTGCGTTCGCGTCCGCCGAACAGGATGTCGGCGGTGATCTCGTCCACGGTATTGCAGCCGCAATAGGCCATGGTGTTGTCCAGTTCCGAACGGATGACCTTCACCGCCTTCGTGGCCCCGGCCTGGCCCGCCACGGCGGTGCCGTACAGCGTGGCGCGTCCGGTCAACACGGCCTTCGCGCCAAGCGCCAGAGCCTTGGCGATATCCGATCCGCGGCGCACGCCGCTGTCCAGGATCACCGTGCCCTTGGTGCCCACGGCCTCGGCGATTTCCGGCAGCGCGTCGATTGACGCCACGGCGCTGTCCATGTTTCGCCCGCCATGGTTGGACACGATGATGCCGTCCACGCCGTAACCCAGCGCCTTCACGGCGTCGTCCGGCCGGTTGATCCCCTTCACCATCAGGATGCCCGGCCACATGTCGCGGAAGATGCGGATGTCGTCCCAGGAAAGGCTGTCCTGGCGCATGATCGCGCCGGTGGCGGGATCGGAGCGGATCGAGCGCTTCAGCTTGCCCGGGTAATTCTCGTACCGCGGCATGCCGGTGGTGGCGAGGTATTTGAACATCACCTTCGCCAGCCAGCCCGGATGTTCGAGCATGTCCGCCACCGCGGTAAAGTTCGGATGGAATGGCATATTGAAGCCGTTCTTGGCGTTGTACTCGCGGTTCGGCGGCACGATCGTATCCACCGTGATGATCAGCGCCTCGAAGCCGCAATTCTTCGCCCGCTCGATCAACTCATAGGAGAGCTTGCGCTCCTTCCAGACATACAGCTGGAACCACAGCCGCCCGGCCGCCTCCTTGGCGATCTTCTCCATCGACGTCATGGACCCGGTGGCAAGCGTGAACGGAATCCGCGCGGCGGCGGCGGCCTTGGCCAGTTCCAACTCGCCCTCGTACCAGCACAGCCCCGCCGCACCCGTAGGCGCGATCGCCAGTGGCATGCCTGCGGGCTTGCCGAACAGCATGGTTTCCATGCTGCGGCCGGACACATCCACCAGCGCCCGATGCTTCAGCTTCAGCCGCTCGAACGCCGCGCGGTTGTTGCGCAACGCGACCTCGTCCTCGGTGCCGCGATCGACGAACTCGAACACGCCCCTGGGCAGCTTTTTCTGCGCGGCGGCACGCAGGTCGAAGATATTGTGGCAATCATCCAATGCGGACATGATTTTCTCCCGTTCCCGCGATGATGAACCGGGGAGCCTTGGTGTCAACTAGGGTTCGCCGTTGCGGGGCGTGGCTGTTGTTGCCCCGCCCTTATGTCATCGCGCGAGGTCATCCCGCGCAGGGCATCCCGCGCTGGGCCGGGCCTTGTCGGTCAGGTATTCGCCAGGATGGCGTCCGCGATCTTTTCGGCGGTCATGATCGTTGGGATGTTGGTGTTGGCGCAGGGCACCACGGGGAAGATGGAGGCATCGACGACCCGTAGCCCGGCGATGCCGCGAACCCGTCCGGCCGAATCGGTCACCGCCATCGGATCGTCGTCCGCGCCCATGCGGCAGCTGCAGGAGGCGTGCCAGACGCCGACCGCGGCCTTGCGGATGAAGGCCTCCGCCTCTTCCTCGTCGTTGCAGACGCCGTCTTGCGTGAACCCTTCCATGATCAGCTTCTCGATCAGGATGCGGCGCAGGAAGCCCGGGCCGTCCAACAATTTGGCCATGACGCTGGTGAGAATGCGGTTCTTGGTGTTGATCACGCCGACCTGGCGCACCTTGTCCGAGTAGCTGGCGGGAAACGGGTCGCTCATCACCTGGCGCATCGCGGGGGTGTCGTAGAGCGGGGTGAGGCGGCGAATGCCGTCGGCGATGCGGTCCAGATCGCGCTTGTCCGACAGCAGGTTGAATTCCACCTCCGGTTCGTCCGCCCAGTTCGGCGTGCGCAGGCGAACCTGGCCGGTTTCCGAATAGGTCTTGTTGACGAACAGGATGAAGCTGGCGATCTGCTCGCCCACCGCGTGCCAGGATGTCTTGGAAGCGCCGACGACGAACATGTCCCCGGGCGGGGCGCCGCCGAGTTGCGAGGAATAGCGCATGGCGAGGAAAAGGTGCCGCCGCGTTTCCTTGTTCGTGACCCGCGCCCCGGGTTTGAGGAAGGAGGCGAGCGCGATGGAGGGATGGTCCATCAGCCGTTGGCCGACACCAGCCAGTGCCTGGCGGACGGGAATGCCGAGATCGCGCAAATGTCCCACGGGGCCGATGCCCGCCCGGAGCAAATGCGCCGGCGAATGGATCGCGCCGGAGGAGAGGATGACCTCCTGCCCACGGAATTCGGTGGGCCGGCCGTTCACGAGCGCCTTGACGCCGACACAGCGCAGATCCTCGAACAAGAGTTCCGTGACCTGGGTGTTGGTGGAGATGGTCAGGTTCTCCCGCTTGCGGACATCGGCGGTCAGATAGCCGATGGCGGCGGAAACCCGTTGTTCCTGGGCGTTGGAAATGGTGACGGGGAAGTAGCCGTCCTCGAAGAAACCGTTCTGATCGGGGAGGTATTTATAGCCGCTCTGGTCGAACGCCTCGGCCAGGGCCTTGGCGTGGCCGGGCCATTGCGCCTTCGGCACCCGGCGGATCGGGATGGGGCCATCCTTGCCGTGCCATTCGTCATCGAAATCGAGGTCGCGTTCGAGCTTGCGGAAATACGGCAGCACATCGTTCCAGGCCCAGCCGGCGGCGCCGCGGGCCTGCCACTCGTCATAGTCGGTCGGCGCGCCGCGATTGGCCATCTGCCCGTTGATCGACGAGCCGCCGCCCAATACGCGGGCCTGTTCGTATTTTCGCAGCCGGGGTTTGGGCGCGTCCGGATTGTTGTGGGAAACGACCTCGGTGCTGACCTTCAGCTCGGTCCAGTGAAAGCGTGGGTCGAGATAGGCGGTGCCGGAGTAGGAATCCAGGATTTCCTTCGGTACTTGCCCGGGCGGCGTGTCCTGTCCGGCCTCGCAG
Source organism: uncultured Acetobacteraceae bacterium (assembly GCA_903847525.1). Taxonomy (GTDB): domain Bacteria; phylum Pseudomonadota; class Alphaproteobacteria; order Acetobacterales; family Acetobacteraceae; genus PALSA-911. The sequence goes on from CAINEA010000947.1 coordinate 6,165, forward strand.
ATCAGGACCTTTTTGTTGCCGTGCGCGGACAGGCGGTTGCCGAGTACCGAGCCGGCAGATCCACCGCCGACGATGATGTAGTCGAAATTCATGTTTTGCCCCGGAATTCTGGAACGATTCTCCCGCCGGGAGCGTGCCTGGAAAGGGGAAGGGGCGCAATTGGGTGGAAGGAAGCAGGCGAATCGCCTGAAACATGATGCGGTGCCGCGGAGCACTGTTTCGAGGTAATTGACATTCGCCCCGCGTTTTTGCGTCGGTTCTTGAAGCTGGTGTCACTACAACTGGCATCGGCCGCGTGTGCGCAACGGTCGGCGAAACACCACTCTGGAGCGAGGTCGGTGTCGCATGCGATCCCGATAAGGTGTCGATCAGGATCAGGGATTACGCCGTTGAAACATCGTTCTGGACGGTGAAAGAATGTTTGTGAACCGCACAGATCAAGTTGTAGGCCGCCGCCATCAAGACAAGGATCCACCGGACCCGTGGCACGCCGCGCAGCTTGGTCTGCGCCATGCCGCCGATCTGGTCATTTGTCGTAGACATCGTGTTCAGCATCGCCGACCGTGGCCCGCCGGTCGTCTTGCTAGGCCGGTTGAAGGGAGGTGATTCATGGACCAGCGGGCCATTGTGACGCGTGACCACAGAGCTATTCTGGAGGTCTATGAGCGCCGAATGATGCTGTGGTTGGTGGCCTCAAGACTCCCCTCATTCTCAGATAGCCGCGAAAGTATTGTGGAAGACCGGTTGCTCGGCGAGCATTGCGGCGAAGCGCTCGACGAGCGGGGCCAGTTGCTGATCGGGCATGTTC
>CAINEA010000948.1 GCA_903847525.1 uncultured Acetobacteraceae bacterium
CTTCGAGCCGACGATCCTGGCCAACGTTCCCAACGACGCGGATATCTTCCGCGAGGAGACTTTCGGTCCCGTCGCACCGCTGTTCCGCTTCAGCACGGAGGAAGAAGCCGTTCGTATGGCGAACGACACCGAATTCGGCCTCGCGTCGTATTTCTATGCCCGCGACATCGGCAGGATCTTCCGGGTGGCGGAGGCGCTGGAATACGGCATCATCGGCATCAACGAGGGCATCATCTCCACCGAAATCGCGCCCTTCGGCGGGATGAAATCCTCCGGCCTCGGCCGCGAGGGCTCGAAATACGGCATCGAGGACTACCTGGAGATCAAATACCTGGCCATCGGGGGCATCGGGACGTAGCAAGGCTGGGGCTTTGCCCCAGACCCCAGTAGGGCCCGGCCCCTCCACCCCGCCCGGGAACTCGTTCCCTGGACCCTAATGAATTGGTTTGGGGTTAAGGGGACAAGTCCCCTTACGGGTGCAGGGCAGAGCCCTGCCAGGGTTTGGGGCGGAGCCCCAGCCTTGATACCGGCGGTGCGCACCCACACACTCTCTCGATTCAAGCAAAGGTCAGAACCTCATGGACTACGATCTCTTCGTCATCGGTGGTGGCTCGGCTGGCGTTCGCTGTGCCCGCATCGCCGCCGGCCATGGCGCCCGCGTGGCGATCGCGGAGGAGCGTTTCTGGGGCGGCACCTGCGTCAATGTCGGCTGCGTGCCGAAGAAGCTGCTGGTCCAGGCGGGCGAGTATGGTGGTTTTGCCGATGACGCGGCCGGTTTTGGCTGGACCATCAAGAAGGGCCCGCATGACTGGGCCAAGCTGCTTGCCGCCAAGGATCGGGAGATCACCCGGCTCAACGGCATTTACCGCCGGCTGCTGAACAACGCCGGCGCAACCATCTTCGACGAGCGTGCCGTTTTCATCGATGCGCATACGCTCGACGTTGGTGGCCAGCGCATCACCGCCGAGCGTATCGTTATCGCCACCGGGGGCAACCCGACGCGGCTGGACATTCCGGGCGCCGATCTGGGCATCATCTCCGACAACGCGTTCTATCTGCCGACCATGCCCAAGCGTGTCGCGATCCTCGGCAGCGGTTACATCGCGGTTGAATTCGCCGGCATTTTCACATCCCTGGGTGCCAATGTGGACCTGGTCTTCCGTCAGCCTTTGCCGCTGCGCGGCTTCGACATGGACATACGCGAGGTATCGGCGGAGGCGTTGCGCGCCCAGGGAATCGTGCTGCATTCCGACGTTACGCCGGTGCGGATCGTCCAGAACGGGGATGCGCGCACGCTGGCGCTGTCGGACGGCAGCGCGATCGATGCAGACATCGTGTTCTTCGCCACCGGCCGCAGTCCCGCCACCGCTAATCTGGGGCTCGATCAGGCCGGCGTGACCACGAATAGGGCCGGCGCCGTTCTTGTCGACGACCAGTTGCGGACCGCGCAGCCGCACATCTACGCGATGGGCGACGTCACGGATCGGATGAACCTGACCCCGGTGGCGACCGCCGAGGGCCATGCCCTGGCCGATACGTTGTTCGGCAACCGCCCACGGCGAATTTCGCTGGAAAACGTGCCGACGGCGGTATTTACCACCCCGCCGATTGCCACGGTCGGGTTGACCGAGGAACAAGCCGCGGCGCGTGGACCGGTGGATGTGTATGTGGAGAAATTCACCCCGATGCGCCATACGGTCAGCGGCCGTGCCCGCAAGACGCTGATGAAGCTGGTGGTGGATCAGGCCAGCCAGAAAGTGCTCGGCGCGCATATGATCGGCGAGGATGCGGCGGAGATCATGCAGGGTCTGGCGATTGCCATCGTCTGCGGCGCCACGAAGGCCGATTTCGACCGCACCATCGGCATTCACCCCACCGCGGCCGAGGAATTCGTCACCATGCGCACGCGGACCCGGGTTGCCGGGGTTGCCCAGGCCGCGGAGTAGCCTTGCTTGCCGGGCGAGTAGCGTTTCCCGGCGTTTCGGTGAATAAATAGAGGTTCGGATGCCCGCGAAGGGGCGCGCCGTCCATCCGGGCGGCGGAGGAGGACCATAATGACTGCGACCCATCTTTCGGCACAAAGCGGAAAACCCTGGACTCCGGAATCCTGGCGCAAGGCGCCGATCCGGCAGGTGCCGACCTATCCGGATCTCGGCAAACTCGCCGCGGTCGAGGCGAAGCTGCAGAAATATCCGCCGCTGATTTTTGCCGGTGAGGCGCGCCGGCTGAAGGCCGCCCTCGCCACGGCTGCCGAAGGCCGCGCCTTCGTGCTGCAGGGCGGCGATTGCGCCGAGAGCTTCGGCGACTTCACCGCGAACAGCATCCGCGACACGTTCCGCGTCCTGCTGCAGATGGCGGTCGTCCTGACCTTCGGCGGCGCGGTGCCCGTGGTGAAGCTCGGCCGCATGGCCGGTCAGTTCGCCAAGCCGCGCAGTTCCGACACAGAGACGATCGGCGACGAGACACTGCCTAGCTACCGCGGTGACATCGTCAATGGTCCCGAGTTCACCTCGGAAGCCCGCATCCCCAACCCGGACCGGATGGAGTTCGCCTATCTCCAGTCGGCCGGCACGTTGAACCTGCTACGTGCGTTCGCCTCCGGCGGCTATGCCGACCTGCATGAGGTGCATCGCTGGAACCTCGACTTCGCGGCCCGGTCGCCGCTGGCCGGGCGTTATCAGGATCTGGCGCATCGTATCGAGGAAACGCTGGATTTCATGGCCGCCTGCGGCATGAACAGCACCAGCACGCCGCAGATCCGGGAAACCGATTTCTACACCAGCCATGAGGCGCTACTGCTGCCCTATGAGCAGGCCCTGACCCGCATCGATTCCACCTCCGGCGACTGGTACGCCCTGTCCGCGCATTTCCTCTGGATCGGCGACCGCACCCGCCAGCCGGACGGCGCGCATGTGGAGTTCCTGCGCGGGGTGAAGAACCCGCTGGGCATGAAGATCGGCCCGACCACTGAACCCGAGGATCTGCTGCGCATTCTCGATACCCTGAACCCGAATAACGATGCCGGCCGGATCACCCTGATCAGCCGCATGGGAGCGGACAAGGTTACCAGCAAGCTGCCGCCGCTTCTGCGCGCCGTGCAGCGTTCCGGTCACAAGGTGCTGTGGCTGTGCGATCCCATGCATGGCAACACCGTTTCGACGGCGTCCAAATTCAAGACCCGCAGCTTCGATGCGATCCTGACAGAGGTGCGCGGCTTCTTCGATGTCCATGCGGCGGAAGGCACCTGGGCCGGTGGCGTACATGTGGAAATGACCGGCCAAAACGTCACCGAGTGCATCGGCGGTGCTCAGCGAATCACCGAAGCCAATCTGTCGGAACGCTACGAGACGTTCGTCGATCCGCGCCTGAATGCCGAGCAGTCGCTGGAGCTGGCCTTCCTGGTGGCCGAAGAACTGAAAGCCCGCCGCCAGCCCAACGGTCGGGCCCGGGCGGTCGCCGCGCA
>CAINEA010000949.1 GCA_903847525.1 uncultured Acetobacteraceae bacterium
CGCTGGGATTGGCGGTCTCGTCCACCAGGCGGAAGGTCATGTGCGCGGTCTGGCCAAGCAGTTCCTTGATCCGGTTCGGATCCTCGATGCCCGGCAGCTGCACGACGATCCGGGAAGATCCCTGGCGGGTGATCTGCGGGTCGATCACGCCGGTCTCGTCGATGCGGCGGCGAATGATCTCGATCGATTGCTGCACGGCCGCGCTGGCGCGGTCGGTCAGGCCGACCGGGTTCAGCGTGAGCGTGATCTGACCGTCCGGGTTGGAGGCGATGTCGATGTCCGGGGCGCCGCTGCGGCCGGTCGGGCTGACCAGCGGCTGCAGGGCGGCCACGGCGGCATCGGTCTTGGACGAGTCGCGCAGGCGCAGCAGCACGCGGTTGGCGGCGGGCTCGGCGCGCAGGGTCTGATAGAAGATGTTGCCGGGGCGCAGCGCCTGGCGAACGCCATCGGTCAGGCTCTCCAGCCGTTCCTTGACCACCGCGGCCATGTCCACTTCCAGCAGCAGATAGCTGCCGCCGCGCAGATCAAGGCCCAGATGCACGGTGCGCCAGGGCAGCCACGACACCGGCGCCGGCATCAGGTTGGGAATGCACAGCAGGGCGCCCAGCAGGCAGACACCGAGGATGAGCCCGGTCTTCAGGCGCGAGAAATACATCATGACGGGCAGGCGGCTCCGCAGGGACAGGAGGGAATGGGCCGGAAGGCCCCGGAGTTCGTCGCGGGAGTAATGACGACCCGGCCCGCTCGATGCAACCCTAACGCCAGTGGGAGGCGACTGCCCGGCGGAATTGATTATCGACTCTTCACGGAATCAGCGCGGGTTCACCATATGATGGACGCTGGAGCCGTGCGGGTGGTCCTGCTAGGCAAGTGAAAACCATGAGGCTGGGATGTCGGGTCGTAAATTGCGTATAGGCATTGCCGGAGCCGGCCATTTCGGGCGCTACCACGCGCTGAAGGTGGCGGCGAGCGAGCGGGCCGAACTGGCCGGGATCCACGATCCCGACGAGGAACGCGCCCGCGCGATCGGCTGGGAGGCCGGGGCGGAGAGCCTGAGCTTTGAGGCGTTGCTGGCGGCCTCGGAGGCGATGATCATAGCCGCCCCTGCCGAGGCGCATCACGGCCTGGCCAGTGCGGCGTTGCGCGCCGGCAAGCACGTGCTGGTGGAGAAGCCGATCGCCTCCACGCTGGCTCAGGCCGACGAGCTCGCGGCCCTTGCCGCCGAACGGGGCCTGGTGCTGCAGGTGGGACATCTGGAGCGCTTCTCGGCGGCCTATGGCGCTCTGGCCGGGCGAATGAGCAGCCCACTGTATATTGAGGCGACGCGCATCGCTCCCTACAAGCCACGCGGCACGGATGTGTCGGTCATTCTGGACCTGATGATCCATGATCTCGACCTGATCCTGGCGCTGGTGGACAGCCCGATCGACACGGTAGACGCCGTGGGCGCAGCGGTAGCGAGCGCGCATGAGGACATCGCCAACGCGCGGATACGCTTCACCAGCGGCGCGGTGGCGACCATCACGGCCAGCCGGGTCTCCGCGCGCACCGAGCGGCGGATGCGGCTGTTCGCCAAGGATGGCTACATGGCGGTGGATTTCGCCAACCGCGCGGCGACGATCGTGGCCCGGGACCGCGGCAAGCCGGTTCCGGGTGTTGAGGGCTTCGGCATCGAGGAGATATCCTGGCAGGACCAGGATTCACTGGCCGCCGAGCACGCCGCGTTCACGGCCTCCGTGCTGGATGGCGCGCCGGTGCTCGTGGATGCGGCCGCGGGCCGCCGTGCCCTGGCCGCCGCTTTGGCGGTGATGGAGGCGATGAGCGCCGCCCAGGCGAGAATGCGCGCCTCCGGCCTGCTGACCTGATCAGCCGTCTACCGGATCAGGTCCAGCACGCAATCGGCCGCGGCCTCGGACGGTAGTCCCTGGGCCGGGCGCAGGCTGTCCAGAACGGTGCGAAATCCGTCACGTTGCGCTTTGGCCGCGTCCGGATCGGTGATAAGCGTTGCCAGCGTGGCCGCCAGGCGCGGAGCGGTGCTGGCCTGCTGGATCAGTTCCGGCACCAGTTCATGTCCGGCGAGCAGATTGACCAGCGCCGCGTATTTGACCTTGACCAGGCGCCTGGCGATCGCGGCGGTGATCGGGTTCACCCGGTAGGTCACCAGCATCGGCACCCCGGCCAGCGCCAGTTCCAGGGTGGAGGTGCCGGACTTGGTCAGTGCCGCCTCGCTGGCGGCGAAGGCGTCGTGCTTGTCGCCAAGTTCGGTGACGACGATGGGGCGCCCCGGCCAGGACTGGATCCCTCGTGCCACCGCACCCGCCACGGGCTCGGCTACCGCGACCACGGGGGTCAGATGCGGGATGCGCGGCGCCAGCAGCGCCAGGGTCTCGCCCAGTACGGGCAGGAGCCGGCTGACCTCTGTGTGCCGGCTGCCCGGCATGAGCGTGACGATGCGGGCTTCCGGCGCGATGGCATGGCGGGCGCGAAAGCGTTGGGCATCGCCGGTGTCCGCACCGCTTTCCAGCACGGGATGGCCGACGAAATCCGCGGCCAGGCCGTGCCTGGCGAAGAAGGCCGGTTCGAACGGAAGCAGGCAGAGCAGCTTTTCCCACAGGCCGGGAAAATGCTTCACCCGGCTTTCGCGCCAGGCCCATGCCTGGGGCGCGACATAGTGGGCGCGGGGAATGCCGAGCGGCGCGATCTGGCGGAGAACGCGCAGGGTGAAGCCAGGGCTGTCGATGGTTACCACCACCGCGGGCCGGCGTTGCCCGATATCGGCCACGGTCTGCGAAAGTCGGCGCTTCAGCCGGCGCAGGTTCGGCAGAACTTCCAGCAGGCCCATCAGCGCCAGTTCGTGCAGCGGGAACAGGCTGTCCAGCCCCTGGGCCTGCATCCGTTCCCCGCCGATGCCGGCGAAGCGCAAATCCGGCCGGCGCGCGTGCAGCGCGGCCATCAGGCGGGCCCCCAGCACGTCACCGCTCGCTTCGCCGGCGATGAGGTAGATCAGGGTCATGCTTCGCCTTTTTCCCAGGGACGTGCGCCATGCCGCGAGGGGGGTCGACGGCCTGCGGGGACGCCAGTGCATAGGTCTGGTGACCATGGCGTGCAATGGTTGTGGTGCCGAGGCATCAAGGGTGGCTACCGTCGGTTCGGCAAAATGGCTGGGGTGGTGTTTTCACGCCGGGTCAAACCAATCTAAGCTTTGATGCGATTTTCGAACCGGGCGATTTTCAGGGGACGGGGAACCGAATGGGACAGGCGGATATCGGCGGCTTCCGGTCCTGGTCGTTCACCCATGCCGGCGCCAAGCGCGCCGCCAATGAGGATGCCTTGGTCGATCGGCCGAAGATCGGGCTTTGGGCCGTGGCCGACGGTGCGGGCGGCCATTCGGCCGGGGCGCTGGCATCGGGGATATTGGCGGAGTGCCTGCAGGGTATGCCGGACGGCCTGAGCCATGACGCGGCGGTCATGGAAGTCCGCCGGCGTGTCGACGCCGCCCATCAGGAGATGGGGTCGGAGGCGACCCGCCGTGGGCAGGGGATCATCGTCGCCTCGACCCTGGTGGTACTGGTGGTTCGTGAGCGCCAGTACACCTGCCTATGGGCGGGCGATTCACGTGCCTATCTGTTGCGCGGTGGCCAGTTCCGGCAACTGACGCGCGACCACAGCCTGGTGCAGTCCCTGGTGGATGCCGGCGCGATCACCGCCGAGGAAGCCGCGCATCACCCGCGCGGCAATGTCATCACACGAGCGGTCGGGGCCGACGATGCCGGATTCGCGCTGGACGCGATCAGTGGCGAGGTCGATCCGGGCGATCGGCTGCTGCTGTGCAGCGACGGGTTGAACAAGTCGCTGACCGACCTTGAGATTGCCGCGCAGCTGGCCGGCGCGGGGCCGGCCGAAGCGCTGATCAAGGCCGCGCTGGAGAAGCACGCCACCGACAACGTGACGGCGGTGGCCGTGGAGATCATGGCTTAGGGAACGCCGCCCTTTCGGTCGGGCGGTCACTGATGGCCGTGGCCGCCGTACATCGCTTCCGGGTCTATCAGCGGTGCGGCGATTTCGACGAGTTCACCGTCGCGCACGGCGCGGAAGAAGCAGTTCCGCCGGCCAGTATGGCAGGCCACGCCGTCCTGGCGCACCAGCAACAGCAGTGTGTCGCCGTCACAGTCCACCCGCAATTCGTGCAAATGCTGCACCTGTCCCGACGATTCGCCCTTGCGCCACAGCCGGTTGCGGCTGCGGCTGAAATAGCAGACGCGTCCGGTGGCTAAGGTCTCGGCGACCGCGTCGCGGTTCATCCAGGCCATCATCAGCACCTCGCCGCTGTCGTGCTGCTGGGCGATGGCGGGCACCAGCCCGTCGGCGTTGAAGGCGATGGCGGCCAGTACGGCTTCTGTGGCGGTTTCGGTCATGGATGCTATCTTGGTCCTTGCGGGGCTCGCGGAAAAGGGATGGACGGATGGCTGCCGGCGCAAATACCGCAATGACCTTCTCCGAGCAGACCGAGGCGCTGCTGAATCGCGCGGACGCGATCTGCGCGGAGCGCGGCGCCCGGCTGACCGATCTGCGCCGCCAGGTGCTCGGGTTGATCCTTCAGGAGGAAGCCCCCACCGGCGCCTATGATCTGCTCGACCGGTTGCGCGCGACCCGTCAGGGCGCGGCGCCACCGACGGTGTACCGGGCGCTCGATTTCTTGCTGGAGCATGGACTGATCCACCGGCTGGAGAGACTTTCGGCGTTTGTCGGCTGTGTGGCGCCGGAGGATGGCGGGCATGACCATACGTCCCACGCGGCACAGTTCCTGATCTGCCGTGAATGCGGCCGGGTGGTGGAGATCGACGACCACGAACTGGCGCATGCTTTGGCCGACGCAGCGCGCAAGGCGGGCTTTTCGGTCAGCAAGGCGACGATCGAGGCCGAGGGCCTATGCAGCGCCTGCTCCGGCTGAACCCACCTTGCGAGGAGGCTGGCGAAGCGCGCCAAATGCCACGACGCCCAGCGCATAGGCCGTGATCGACGCGTAGAACGCCATCCGGTAGCTGCCGGATATGTCGAAGATCCACCCGGCCGACCAGGAGCCCAATGCCGAGCCGAGTCCGGTGCCGACGCTGATCACGCCCAATATGGAGCCGAGCCGCGGACCGGGAAACAGGTCCGCGGCCTTGGCGGTGATCGCCGGGCCGCGCGCTCCCCAGGTCAGGCCGAAGCAGCAGGCATGCAGCCAGAGCAGCAGATGCTGGTCGGGGCTGTGGATGAACAGCGCGAAGATGACGCCGAGAATCGAGACGCCATAGGTGAACATCGCCGACAGTTCGCGGCCGATATAGTCGGATAGGGTGCCGGTGAGGATGATGCCGGGCAGCGAGAAGAACGCGCCGGCGCCGAGCACACCGGCGGCGTATTGCCGGTCGAAGCCGATATCGACGGCGAAGGCGAGTTGGTGCAGCGACACCAGGAAGCTGCCAACGCCGGTCAGCAAATAAACCGTGAACAGCAACCAGAACGGGCGGGTGCGCATCGCCTCGTTCAAGGTCCATTGGCGCAGGGGCGCGCCGCCGGCGCCGCCGCGACCGCCTTCGACCTCCGTGCGGCGGAAGATCGCCGCGAGCGGAATGACCAGCACGGCCATGAAGCCGGCGTCCCACAGATAGGCGGTGCGCCAGCCGACGCCGGAGATCATGATCTGTGCGACGGGTGCCGAGAATGCCCGGCCGAAGCCGTTCGCCGATTGCAGGATCGACACCGCGAGGCCGCGCGAGCGGATGAAGTGGCGCGAGATCATCGGCACGAACACGACCATGCCCAGGCTGTTCGATCCCATGGTCATGACGAAGCCGTATAGGAACACGACCTGCCAGAGCGATGTGGCGTAGGCGCTGGCGAACAGCCCGAGCGTCAGCAGCCCGCCGCCCATCAGCACCATGCGCCGCGAGCCGATCTTGTCCACGAGCCAGCCGACGATCGGGGAACTGATGCCGCTCATCAGTTGCGAGACCGAATAGGCGATCGAGCTCTGTGCCCGGGTCCAGCCGAATTCCTCGATGAAGGCGAGCAGGAACACGGTGTAGGCGTGCATCAGGCTGGCACTGACGCTGAAGGTCAGGAACGATCCAGCCAGCAGGACCCAGGCGTGATTGGAAGGGGAGTTGGCGGTGCGGACAGAGGACATGCGCCGCTGACCCTAGGAGTCCGCCGGGCAGCGCGCAATCCAACCCCGCCATGGGCGTGCCATGGCGGGGGAACGCGAAGTTCAGCCGTTTATCAAGAGAAACTAATCGGCCTCGGCCGGTACAACCTCTTGCAGACCCGTTCTGGCGATTGTTATCGGGTTCGGGATATGCAGGAAGAAGGCGCAGACTACCGCTGCCACCAGGCTGAGCAGGGCGAGACCGAATAAACCGCCGGCGAAGCTACCGGTCGCGTCTTTCATAACTCCGACATACCAGGGACCGAAGAACCCGCCGAGATTGCCGATCGAATTGATCCAGGCGATGGCTGCCGCTGCGCCGGTGCCGGTGAGGAACATCGGCGGCATGGCCCAGAACGGCCCCTTGGAACCGTAGAAGCCCATGGCCGCGATCGACATGCCGACCATTGCCCACCACGTGCCCATCGTGAGACCG
>CAINEA010000950.1 GCA_903847525.1 uncultured Acetobacteraceae bacterium
GGCCCTCCTCGGGCAGCAGGTTCAGCGTCGGGATGCTGCGCGCGGCAAGCGGCAGCGGAATTTCGCGATACAGAAAATCGTCGTCAAAGCCGATGGCCGCCGCATCGGCCCGGTTATTGGCAAAATAGATCTTATCCAGCCGCGCCCAATAGATCGCCCCCAGGCACATCGGGCACGGTTCGCAACTCGTATAGATCTCGCAGTCGCGCAGATCAAAACGGCCGAGCGATTGGCAGGCCAGCCGGATGGCGGTTACCTCGGCATGTGCGGTCGGATCATTGCTGGTGGTGACCTGGTTGTGGCCCTCGGCGATGATTTTTCCTTCGCGCACGATCACCGCGCCGAAAGGCCCGCCACGTCCGGCCTGCATCATCTCGAAGGAAATCTCGATGGCCCGGCGCATATGGTCTTCGGGCGTCATTCCGTCCGCTCCGGCGCGGGGCGGCCGGCACAGGCACCGCAGCCGGATGCCGCGGTGATGTCTTCGAAAGTCTTCACGTTGTTCGTCTCCTGCGCCGGCATTGCCGCTTCGTGGTCCACCATCTGATCCCGTAGCAGCAGGATTTGCGCCGCTACCGATACAGCAATTTCCGCCGGAAGCTTGCTGCCGATGCCGGGCAGCCCGATCGGACAGATCAGCCGGTCGATCCGCGCCGCCGGCATGCCCTGGCGCCGCAGGCGGTTTGCGAAACGCGCCCGCTTCGTCGCCGATCCGATCAACCCAACGCCCTGCAGATCGTCCCGCGTCAACGCCGCGGCGACGATGCCGAAATCCAGCTGATGATCATGCGTCATGACCAATACCAGGCTGCCTGGCGGCAGTTCCGCGACGGCCAGCTCCGGCGCGGCCACCACTTGCCCCGAAACCGATGCCCTGAGGTCGGGCGGGAAAGCATCCGGCCGCGGATCTATCCAGCGTACCCGAATGGGCAGGTCCGCCAGCAACCGAACCAACGCCTGCCCGACATGGCCCGCGCCGAACAGCGCGACGGTCATTCGCGGCGGAAGGATGGGTTCCAGCAACACCGACACAAATCCGCCGCAACACTGGCCGAGCGCGGGGCCCAGGGGAAACGCCCGCACGGCCGGGACCGCCGTTCCCTCGGTCAGTGCCGCACGGGCGGCCTCGGTGCATTGGAACTCCAGGTTGCCGCCGCCGATCGTGCCGAACTGGCCATGTGCCGTTACCACCATCTTTGCCCCGGCCTCCCGTGGCGTGGAGCCGCGCGCTTCCAGCACCGTGACTAGCACGGCCGCCGTGCCCGACGCCTCCAATGCGCGCAGTGCGTCCAGCCAATCCGCCATCAACCCGCGCCGATCATTGCGCGGCTTCCAGCGTCGCCCGCGCGTTGCCGAGGCGCTGTCGCTCGATCGCCATCAGCACACGCTCCGGAGTGGCTGGAGCGTCCACCTGCGGCAGCACACTGCCGTCGCCGCAGGCCGCCACCGCATCCTTCAAGGCGTGGAACACCGAAATGCCCAGCATCAGCGGCGGCTCCCCCACGGCCTTGGAGCGATGCACAGTTGCCTCATGGTTGCGCCCGCGCGTCCATAGCGCGACATGGAACGCATTCGGCACATCCCCGATCGTCGGGATCTTGTAGGTCGATGGGGAATGCGTCCTCAGTTTGCCCGTTGCATCCCACCATAGCTCCTCGCTCGTCAGCCAGCCCATGCCCTGCACGAAGCCGCCTTCGATCTGGCCCAGGTCGATCGCCGGGTTCAGCGATTTTCCCACGTCATGCAGGATATCCACCCGCTGCAGCCGATACTCCCCGGTCAGCGTATCGACCTCCACCTCGGAAACCGCGGCGCCGTAAGCAAAGTAGAAGAACGGCCGGCCGCGAAAGTTGGCGGCATCGTATTCCAGCTTGGGCGTGCGATAGAAACCCGTGGCGGAGAGCTGCACCCGGCCCCGATAGGCGGCGCGTACCACGTCCACGAACGGCAACGATTTTTCTCCGCCGACGACCTGCCCGTCCTCGAAACGGATGTCCGCCGGAGGCACGCCGAACAGTTCCGCGGCGACCGCCGCCAGCCGCCGGCGGATCGTGATCGCCGCCGCTTCGGCCGCCTTGCCGTTCAGGTCGGTCCCGGACGAGGCGGCGGTGGGTGATGTGTTGGGCACCTTCGCCGTGGTCGTCGCGGTGATCTTCACCCGATCGAGGACGATGCCGAACACCTGCGCCACGATCTGCGCCACCTTCACATACAGCCCCTGGCCCATCTCCGTGCCGCCGTGGTTCAGCTGGACGCTGCCATCGGTGTACACATGCACCAGCGCGCCGGCCTGGTTCATCTGGGTAAAGGTGAACGAGATGCCGAACTTCACCGGCGTCAACGCGATCCCGCGCTTGATCCAGGGGTTCTCCCGATTGAACGCCGCCACCGCCCGGCGCCGGGCGGCGTAACCCGAGCCACGGGCAAGCTCGCCGACCAGTTCGGTGATGACGTTATCCTCGACCACCTGATGATACGGCGTGATATTGCGGCTCCGCTTGCCGTAGAAATTGCGCCGCCGTACGGCCAGCGGGTCCAGGTGCAAATGGCGCGCGATGTCGTCCATCACCGCTTCGATCCCCATCATCCCCTGCGGACCGCCGAAGCCGCGAAACGCGGTGTTGGACACGGTGTTGGTCTTGCAGCGGTGCGAAACGATCCGCACGTTTTCGAGAAAATAGGCATTGTCGGAATGAAACATCGCCCGATCGTTGATCGCGGCCGACAGGTCGGGCGACATGCCGCAACGCGAGGCGAGAATGAAATCGACCCCGAGGATGCGCCCGGTGGCGTCGAACCCGACATCGTAATCTATCCGGAAATCATGGCGCTTGCCGGTGATGGCGATATCGTCGTCGCGATCCAACCGCAACTTCACGGGCCTTCCCGTCTTTTGCGCCAGCAGCGCGGCCACCGCGGCGATCAGCGAGGCCTGAGACTCCTTGCCGCCGAACGCTCCGCCCATCCGGCGGGTTTCGCAGATCACGGAATGATCCGGCAGCTTCAATGCGCGGGCCACCAGATGCTGCACTTCCGTCGGGTGTTGGGTAGAGCTGTGCACCAGCATATCGCCGTCCTCGCCGGGGATCGCCATCGCGATCTGGCCTTCGAGGTAGAAGTGTTCCTGCCCTCCGACCTCGATCCGCCCGGTCACTCGATGTGGCGACGCTGCCAGGGCTGCCGCCGGATCGCCGCGCTGCATCGTGCGGGTCGGCAGCACGAAGCTTTGCGCGGCGAGCGCGGCGTCGATGCTCAGCATCGGCGTCAGCATCTCATAGGTGATCATCGCCTTCATCGCCGCTTTGCGCGCCGCGACGATGCTGTTGGCGGCGACGGCAAAGATCGATTGGCCGCAATATTCCACCAGCCCGTCGGCGAAGATGGGATCGCCGGGCAGGGACGGGCCGACATCGTTCACCCCGGGGATGTCGCGTGCCGTCAGCACGGCGGCAACGCCTGGCTGGGCCTTTACGGCTTCGACATCGAGGGCGGTGATGCGGGCATGCGCGTGCGGGCTGGTGAAGATATAGCCGTGCAGCAGGGCACGTGGCTCGGGCAGGTCATCGATATAGGCGGCGGAACCGCTGACATGCTTCGCTGCGCTGTCATGCGCGATGGAGGTCCCGACCAGGGAATTAGCCAGGCCTTCGTTCATGCCGGAACCTCCAACCGCGTGCGCGCAGCGTGCGGGGTGGTTTCCAGAAAGAACTTGTGCAGCAGGTTGCGCGCGATCACCGATCGATACGCGGCGGTCGAGCGCATGTCGGAAATCGGCGCGATCGCACGATCCATCTCCGCCATTCCGGCGCGGACGGTTGCCTCGGACCACGCGTTGCCCTTCAGGACCGCTTCTACACTGACGGCACGCAAAGGCGTTGCCGCGACCCCGCCGAGGCCGATGCGAATGTCGCGCACGCGGCTGTCCTCCAGTTCAAGCCGGAACCCGGCGCACACCGCGGAGATATCCTGTTCCGGCCGCTTGGAGACCTTGTAGGCGGCAAAGCGAACCCCGGGCCTCGGCAGTGGCACGTCGATCCGCTCGACGAACTCCCCAGGCTGCATCGCGGTGCGGCGGTAGTCGAGATAGAGATCCTCCAGCGCCAGCGAACGCTGCTCGCCACCCTGTCGCAGCACAACCAATGCGCCCAGCGCGATCAGCGCCGGCATGGTGTCGCCGATCGGCGACCCGTTGGCGACATTGCCGCCGATCGTGCCGCGATTACGCACTTGGCGCGCACCGATGCGCCGGATGAGCGCACCCATATCCGGGTATGCCGCCCCGAGCACGTCCAGCGCTGCTTCATAGCTGGCACCGGCACCGATCCGGAGATGCGTGTCGGTCTGCTCGACGTTGGAAAGCCCCGCCACGGCCTCCAGCGAAATCACCACATCCAGGCTGCGATGCTGCTTGGTGACCCAAAGACCTACGTCGGTTCCGCCTGCCAGGATGACCGCCTTGGGGTATCGGGTGAACAGGTCGGCCAACTGGTCCACGGTGGTCGGCGCGTAGAAGCGGCGTCCGTCGAATTCCAACGTCAACATTTCAGGTGCGCGCATCGCCGCCAGCCGGGCCAGGACGCTGCCTTGGGCAACCGAGAACGCGTCGGCCGCCGGTCCGGCGCAAGCCTGGGCGGCAGCCGCGATGATCGGGCGGTAGCCGGTGCAGCGGCACAGATTGCCGGCGAGCGCCCGGTCGATCTCTGCCCGGTCCAACGTCCCATCCGTGCAATCGTGCGCGTGATACAAGGCAAACAACGACATCACGAAACCGGGGGTGCAGAATCCGCATTGCGAGCCATGCAGATCGACCATCGTCCGCTGAACCGGATGTAACGAGCCATCCGATCCACGTAGATGCTCCACCGTGATCAATTGTTTCCCATCCAGCGCCGGCACGAACAGGATGCAGGCGTTCACTGCCTTATACGCGACGCCATCGGGCCCCTCCGTGCCCAGAACCACCGTGCAGGCGCCGCAATCGCCCTCCGCGCAGCCTTCCTTTGTCCCGCGCAGCCCCTCAGTCCCGCGCAGATACTCCAGCACGGTCTGGGTCGGGTCGGCACCCGCCAGTGCGCGCGGCTCATGGCCCAACAGGAAGCGAATGGTATCGCGCCCTGCCTTGTCCATGGCTCAGCTGCCCCGGTAGGTGCTGTAGCCGAAGGGCGCCAGGATCAGCGGTACATGATAATGCACGCTGGGATCTGTGACCCGAAACCGGATCGGCACCTCGTCATAGAAACCGGGATCACCGCCAGTCCGCCAAGCTCCGACGGCGAACAGCAATTCGTACGGGCCGGGCAGCAGCGCCGAACCCGACAGCAGCGGCGCGTCGCAGCGGCCGTCCGCATTCGTCGTCCAGCCGCCCAGCCTCTGCCGCTCCGGTTGCAAGCGGAACAGTTCGATCGTCATGCCTTTGGCGGGGCCGCCGCCGGCGGTGTCCAGCACGTGGGTCGTCAGCCGGCCGGTCATGCGCGATCTCCAGCCATGCCTAGGAACCTACCAGATCGTCGAGCCGGAAGCGCGTGATCTTGCCAACCTCCGCCAGCGCGACAGCCCGCTCCATGTCGGGGCTGTTCCCCAGGCGCGCCTTCAGGGCGGCAAGGATGGCTGCCCGGTCGCGCTGGCCGCGCACGGCGATGATAAAGGGAAAGCCGAAGCGTGCCTGGTACTCTCCATTCAGCGTGTCGAACATCTCAGCCTCAGCTGTCTCCAGTCGGTCCAGCCCCATGCCACCCTGTTCTGTCTTCGATGCCTCGGTCAATTCCACCCGCTTGGCGAGCATCGGGTGGGCCTGCAGCAGCGCGAGCTGCTTTTCGGGCCCGGACTGGGCGACGACGTTGACCATGGCGGCGTGCAGTTCGCCGACCGAGTGAAACGGCCGGGCCACATAGGCAGCGATCGGGATCCAGGGCGAGTGCTCGAAGATCCGGCCCAGCGCCTCTCCGAAGCGGATGCGGTCCAGGTCGTTCAATACGGCTAGCGACAGCGTCATGTCATCTACTGCAATTTTGCGCCGGCGGAGACCCAGGCGGCAATGGTCTGGCGCTCGGCGTCTGTGATGCGGGTGATGTTGTTGAGCGGCATCGCCCGCGTGGTAACAGCCTGCGTCATGATCTGGCGCGCCTGCAAGGCGATTTGCGCCGAAGTATCGAACATCACGCCTTTCGGCGCCTGCGCGAAGCCCGGATAGGTCGGCCTTGCGGCATGGCAAACATGGCAGCGTGCATCCACGATATGGGCAACATCGGCAAACGTGGCCGGCTTGGCATCCGCCGCGGGCGCGGGGGCGGGAGCCTGGCCGAAAATACTGAGCGCGATAGCCGCCGCAATCGGCACCGCCGCAGCGGGCCACAGGCGCCAATCCGGCTTGGCGCCGGTGTGCATCACGTTGAACCAGTGCCGGATCAGGAAGCCGGCGACAAACACCGCGGTCAGGATCAGCCAGTTCCATCGCGTAGAATACGTGAACGAATAATGGTTGCTGAGCATGGTGAACACCACGGGCAGCGTCAGGTAATTGTTATGCAAGGAGCGCTGCTTGGCGATATAGCCGTATTTCGGATCCGGCGTGCGCCCGGCCAACAGATCGGCGACGACCTTGCGCTGGTTCGGGATGATGATGACCAGCACGTTGGCGGCCATGATGGTGCCGACCAGGGCACCGGTCTGGATGAAGGCGCCCCGGCCGCTGAACACATGGGTGAAGCCGAATATCACCGCCACCAGCAGCGCGAACCCCGCGAGGGCCAGGCGGCGCGTGTCCTGCCCGAACCAGGAGCGGCACAGCCAGTCATAGGCGAACCAGCCAATAACCAGTGATCCGCCGGCGAGGGGTATCGCATCGCGCACGGATATGTCGAGCACGGAGGTGTCGATCAGATAGACGCTGGGGTTCAGGTAATAGACCAGCACCAGCAGAGAAAAGCCAAAGATCCAAGTACCGTAGGCTTCCCATTTGAACCAGGTCAGGTCCTTCGGCAGAAAAGCTGGCGCCACAAGGTATTTCTGCATGTTGTAGAAACCGCCGCCATGCACCTGCCAGGCCTCGCCCTTCACCTGGGGGTCCGGGCGGGTCGGTTCCTGCAGGCTGGCATCGAGGGCGATGAAGTAGAACGAGGACCCGATCCAGCAGATGGCGGCGATCACATGGGTCCACCGCACGCCCAGTTCCAACCAGTCCATAAGCATCGCCAGCCACATGCGGCGGTATCCCCTAGGTCAGCCATGCCAGATAAGGCGCGCCGCTTGATTGTCAGACTTGATTGTCAGACTAGCCCGGGGCCGGCGCCGGCACCACGAGGCCGGGTGTCAGAAGTGGACGCGAAACCCGACGAACGGTGAGTAGGCGACAGAACCTGGAACATCGGCGTTGTTGTTGCCGAATTTGTTCAGCCAGTACTCGAAGCCGACGAAGGCTTCCAGGATATTCGGCTTGTCCATCGTCACCTTGCCGACATCCAGGGCAAAGTCGAAATGGATCAGCAATTCAGTCACCGTCTGCGCCCCGAAGCCATCCTTGCCCTTCGGCAGGTTGAGATCGGCGAAGCCTTCGAAGACAATCGGCTGGTTGGTGAACAACAGCGGAATCAGCCAGGTCGGTTCCAACTGAAAGGTCGGATTGAAGTCGACATTTTTACCGACGATGCCGTTGTAGTTCCATTCCTTGTGCAGATGGAAGCCGACGTTGAAGAAGCCCGGCACATCGAACTGAACGTTCGGCCCGATCACGATCAGCTTTTTCTGTGGGTTGAAGGTGGTGTTCTTGTGGTTGATGTCGCCACCGATCTCCAGCGTGATGTCCTTGACAGGACCGAAGGCGAAATTGTTATTTCCCGCCATCGCATTCCCGCTCAAATTGCCGCGATAGACGGCGTAGAATTCGGTGGCGCCCAAATAATTGCCATTCTGGTTACCGGGTTCGTTGTTGCGCGGGTCACGGTCGTTGGATTGCAGAATGTCGATGCTGAAAAAATTGGTCCAGTATTCATGCGCATCAAAATGCGTGAAGTTAAGGATGACTTTGTCGATCGGCGCACCGTCTTTCGGGTGATTGCTCTGCGCAATTCCAGGTTCGGCGAACGAGGGGCCGTATCGCAAGCCGATCGTGTTGTCGCTGAACCCCTTGAACGCCGGCTTTTCCATCGTCTTTTCGGATGGGGGTATCTCAGGCTTCTCAACGTCCTGGGCCATCGCGGGGGCGACGCTCACCGCGCCGACGATCATTACAGCGAGGGCAAGGGGCAGTGCCTTCATCGTTCTTCTTCCTTGTTCAACCCGTTTGTCGTTGTCGCAGGCCCGGTACCGTCCGAAGATTGATCAAGACGAAGCCGCACTAATGCCGGTTCTCGCACTCGTTCCGTCGAGGGTGCCGACAGTTCGCTGATCCAAAGGTGCAACTCACATGCCATACTGTTGGGTTACCCACTGGGCTAGCGGCCAACGGTGAAAACGCATCGCTGAACTGCTTTCCACGCGGCTGATAATGCTCATAATATGAGCGGTTGGGCTTATTCTCGCTCAATATATGACCGTTTTTTAACAGTTCGTGGGATGTTAGCGTCCAAAGCGATCAATCTCCGCTTGGCACGTGGCTTGCTGCAAGACGATCAGAACCGACTAACGAAACGAAGGGATGCCCATGCCAAGATCCGCCGGATTGCCACGACGCAGCCTGCTTCGGGGATTTGGAGTGGGGGCGGCCGGTCTGGCCCTTGGGTCCAGCCTTGGCAGCCAGCAGGCCGAGGCGAAGGATCTGGTGCTTGGGTTCATCTATGTCGGCCCAAAGGACGACTATGGTTACAACCAGGCGCACGCTGAAGCGGCCGCGGTCCTGAAGAAAACGGCTGGCGTGAAAGTGGTCGAGGAGGAAAAAGTCCCCGAGACCGACGCCGTTCAAAAGACGACCTGTTTACGCACTTTTCTCAGCTTCTCTTTCGTGGCACATATCGTGAACATTCGATTTAGCGAGGCAGGGACGATGGCTCGAAA
>CAINEA010000951.1 GCA_903847525.1 uncultured Acetobacteraceae bacterium
GAGGTGTCGCTGGCTACCTGGGCTGTAACCAATTATTTATCAACAGGCCCTAAGTGAGCCGGACCTGGATGCTAGCCATGAATCATGAATACCGCCGCATCAGCCAAATCGCCCAGCCCAAGCGGATCGTCCAACACGCGGTATGCGAGCAATTCGGCCGCTGTTTGACCGTCTCTCCATCATCCTTTGGGCGAGAGTTGATTAATTCCGAAGTAATAACGACCATGGGCTGGCTGCTCAGTCGGGTTTCACCAGGACTATCGATGGCTTTTTGCTATCCTGGCCGGCCCAGCCGGTTACCGCTTCCGCCACGCTTCGCATGACATCGCCCCATTGCCGGGCAACGGTCTGTCGGAACAGGCGCACCGTTGGATACCAGGGTGTGTCGTCTTGGTTCATCAGCCAGCGCCAGTCCGGGGACCGCGCCAGGAGGATCCAAACCGGCTTGCCCATTGCTGCGGCGAGGTGCGCCACGGAAGTATCGACCGTCACGACCAGGTCCAGGCACTCCAGCAGCGCCATCGTGTCATCGTAGTCGTTGATCTCGGCACCGACGTTGACCAGCGGTGCACGGCCGAAATAGAGGCCCGCCTGATCGGTTGAAGGGCCCTTCTGCAACGATATAAGAGCGACGTCCGATAGATTGGCCAGTGGCGCGAAATCCGACAGCCGGGCGGACCGGCGGCGGTCGTTGTTGTGCGTCGGGCGTCCAGCCCACACGATGCCGATGCGCTTGCGCGCGCCGGGTATCAGCCCGTTCATCCGCTGCGCCCAGGCAGTCAAGCGGGCCGGATCGGCGTGCAGATAGGGGATTGGCGCGGGTATGTTGTCCAGGCGGGTGGTGTGCAGCCGCGGCAGCCCGGACAGCCGGCAGAATGCCCGGAATGGCGGACAGTCTTGCCATTCATGGAAGATGCGCGACGCCGGCAGGAACTGCCGCAGGATCGGCAGCATCTGGGCCGAACAGGCAAGCACCACGTCCGGGCAGCGTTCCAGCACCCACGGGATATAGCGGGAGAACTGGATCACGTCTCCAAATCCCTGATCGGCGACCAGCAGCAGCGTGGCATCGTCGAAAGGCCGGCCGCGCCATTGCGGCAGATCTGTCGGCGGCATCATTGTGGGCACTCCGGGAATGCGGAAGGCCCACTCGTACTCCTCCCATCCCTGCGTGAGGTTGCCCTGGATCAGCAATCCCTCGGCGCGCGACAGATGGGCGCTGGCCAGATCGGGATCGATCCGCAGCGCGGCGTCGGCGCAGGCGATGCTTTCGTCGATCTCCAGGCGTTCGTAATGCAGGACAGCCAGATTATGCAGACAGAGGGGATCGTTCGGGGCAAGCTGCATCGCGCGTCGGCCTGTCGCCACGGCGTCATCCAGCCGGTTTAGCGTCCGGTAGATCTCGCAGAGGTTGCGCAGGTAGAGCGCGACATCGATACCGTGTTGGATTGCCTTTTCAACCTTGGCCACGGCTTCATCCATCCGCCCCAGGCGAAATGCCACCAGGCCGGACAAATGCAGGCTGTCGGCCTGGTTCGGCGCGACGGCGAGGATATGGTTGAACAGCCGGTCGGCTTCCTGCAGCTTGCCGGCGCGCTCATACTCTGCCGCGATCGTGAACAGTTCGACCAGGGGAACCGGCACCCTCACATCGCCCAAGCGCTGCGGCACGGCCCCCGGCGGGGGCACGAGGCGCGCGTTGGCCGCGGCATCCTGCAGGTCGCTCGAGGGTATTGCCGGGGTCATGCCTAATCGACCGTATAGCCGAGCCAATCGATGTGCGCCTGCAGGATCGGAATGACCGGTTCGAGATGCTTGCGGTAATGGCGGTAGCGAAAGCGGGACCGGTCATACAGCCGTTCGGTTACCTGGGCGTAGCTGGCGGTGCGGGCGTAGCGCTGGTTCTCCTGGAAGTGCAGGCATTTCGGATCGAACGGCTCACCGACAAAATCGAGCACCGAGCGGACCGTGGCCTCCTGATCCGTCACCATGTCCTCGTAGCGGACGGCCAGATATCGCAGCGCCATTTCCGAGCGGTACTGCTTCACCAGATCCATCACCCGGACATAGTGCCGCGCCGCGCTTTCCAGCGCGCTGGCGCAGAAGAAGCCGTGGGTAAAATGGTTCGACATGGCGGAGACCATGATATCCAGCGGATGGCGGATGACATGGATCAGCGGCGATTGCGGGAAAAGCAGCGCGATCAGGCCGAGATGGGTTTCGTTCAGCGGCATCTTGTCGGTGAACCAGGCCGCTTCCGGGGTCGGGATCCGCATCTGCGCGACCTTCTGCAGATAGTAGTCGCGCAGATTATCCAGCCCTTCCCGCTGGTCGCCCATCCATAGTTCGGCCAGGGCTTCCGGATAACTCAAAGGACTGTTCAGCATCCGCGGCATCAGGCCGGCGATATCGTGGATCAGCGGCAGTTCGTCGCCGGCCACGATGCGCGGATGCGACGAGAGGGTCTGTTCCATCAGCGTCGTGCCCGAGCGGGGAAAGCCGAGCACGAAGATCGGCTGGGCGACATCCTCGCGCACGGTGGCGCGTGGCAGGGTCTGCAGCCGGCCGGCGATGAAGAAACCGCCCAGGCGGCCGATCAAATTCTCCGCCACCTGGTCGAGGTATTGATGGCCGCTGAGCTCGGACGCCAGGCGCTTGCCTTCCGCGAAGGCGGCGAAGGCGTCGTCATACAGGCCCATCTGATCGAGCAGCCGGCCCTTTTCGGCCAGCTCGTTCGGGCCGAGCCGGCCATCGCTCGCTTGTTTGGCCAGCCTGTCCAGCATGCCCAGCGCCTCGTCGTAGCGCTTCATGCGGCCGAGCAGGACGGCGCGCGCCAGCAGGATCGCCGGGCCGGCGGGCCATTGCGCCTCCATGCGGTCCAGGATGTCATTGGCGGCATCGAACTTGCGGTCCGCTTCCTCCAGCCGGGCCCAGCCGAGCAGGGTCTGGCGCACATCCGGGGCGGCGGCGACGGATTCCTCGTACAGTTCCCGCGCCTCCTGCATCCGTCCCTGGTTCTTCAGGTTCCAGGCCAGATTCGCGAGCAGGATCGGGTCGCGGGCCTCACTGAGTTCCAGCACCTTGCGGTAATGATACTCGCCCACCGTGGGGCGCTGGTCCTCGGTCAGGATCAGGCCCATCAGATTATGCGATTGCGGGTTTTGCGGCGCGATCCGTATGGCGTTGCGGGCGTGGATCTCGGCTTCCTGCAGGGCGCCCTTCGCCAGCAGCTTCAGGGCCAGCTCATTGGTCGCGGAGAAGTTGTTCGGATCGAAGGCAACGATGCGGCGCAGCAATGTCTCGGCGGCAAGCTGGTTGCCTTGGGCCTCGCGGATCTGCTGCAGCACGCCCAGCGCGCCGACCCGGTTGGGGGCCATTTCCAGCACATCCAGGCACAGGCGTTCGGCGGTTTCGGTCGCCCCCTGGCGCTGCGCGGCGATGGCGCGTTCCACCAGCGGCACCAGGTGCCGGGCGGTTTCCGCCGATGGCAGTTCGGCCGGGTTCATCGCGCAGCAGCGCGCCGGGCGCAGTCCGCTGCCACAGGGACAGAGCGTGACGGCGGGTGCGTTCATGGCGTGGATCGCTTTCTGCGGAGTGGACGGAGGCGGGCGCTGGCTGCCACCGGAAGAGCCAAAAGACGGATGCCGCCCCCTGCCGGAATAAATCAGCCTGCGGCGTTCGATGGGTTCAAATAGCGCAGCCGCGCGACGCAGGCAATGATATGGAAATACGGATGCATGGATATATTGCACTGGAAGAACCCGGACAAATGTTCACACAACGACACCCCGCCGGACCGCTTGTGTCTTTCAGTCGATACCCGCAAGTCCCCAGACATATGTTGCTATCCTATGGGGGTATACACGTAATATGGACAATGTTGCTCTATTAATTACATAACTTGCACTTTGTTTATCGGGTATATCGGGTATATGCTTGGATCGCCTCACGCAAACAAACACGGGGGCCGGACAACGATCGCCCGGCGCAGCACGAGCCTGCACGGCTCGTTAGGGCGGCAGGAAACCGGTCAGGCCATTGTGGCCGGATCGAAGGATTGAGGGACTTAACGGGATGTTGGCTTCCGGCGAATGCGTGGCGACCCGGCTTGAGCTCACGTTCTCCACCGCGCCCGCAACCGCCCCCCTGGCTTCGCGGCAGGACGCGAACCGGAAGATCCTGTTCATCGACGACGGCCTGGCCGATTACCGGCAGATCGCGCGGGCCGCTTCGCCGGGCGCCTCGGTCATCCTGCTGGACCGGCACCAGGACGGGCTGACGCAGATCGCCGAGGCCCTGGCGGGCCGCCACGGCCTGGAGACGGTCGCGATCGTCTCGCATGGCCGGCCGGGGGCCTTGCTGGCCGGCAATGCGGTTCTCACGCTTGGCAACATGGCGGAGTATGAGGCCGCGCTGCGGGCGATCGGCGCCGCGCTGCGGCCCGGCGGCGCGCTGGATCTCTATGGCTGCGACATCGGCGCGGGCAGCGCCGGGCAGGCTTTTATCGCGGCGGTGGCGCGGCAAACCGGCGCCGTCGTCGCCGCCTCCGTCAACCCGACCGGGGCGGCCGGCCTGGGCGGGGACTGGGAACTGCAGATCTGCACGGGAACCGAGCGGTCCGCCCCCGCGCTGGATACCAAAGGCCTGCGGACCTACGGGCATTTGCTCGGGCCGCCGGCGAACACGACCATCACCGCGTCCACCACCGCCGGGGTCACGCTCAGCACGCCGGTTACGACGATCACAGCCAGTGCCACGATCACGAATCCTGGCCATGATGCGGTTTACGGGACGTCCAGCGTCATCTCGTCCGATGCCACGGTGATCAACCGAGGCACCATCAGCGGAAACGTTGGCATTAAGTTGCTCGATTCGGATGGCTCGCCGTCCGTTCGCGGGAGCGTCATCAACACCGGCACCATCTGGGCTTTGACTTATGGGCTGAACCTCGACGGTGTCGGGTATGTTTCCAATGCCGCAGGCGGCTACATCTATGGC
>CAINEA010000952.1 GCA_903847525.1 uncultured Acetobacteraceae bacterium
GTCCGCCGTGGTCATGTCCTCAATCTCGATCAACTGGCGTGCCATTTCCCGAATGGCGCTGCGGCCATCGCCAGGGCGCGCGCCGGCATGGCTGGGCCGGCCGGTGGCTTCCAGGTTGAAGCGGGCAATGGCGTAACGCCCGGTCACCACCCCGCCATCCGGCCGCGCCGGCTCCGGCACCAGCACGTATTTATGCCGCGCCGCTTCCGCCTCGATCAGGTCACGGGTCGAGGGGCTGCCGATTTCTTCGTCCGATGTAAGCAGGAAGGTGATCGGCAATTTGGTCGCGACATGGGCGCGGGCGAGCTGGCGGATGGCTTCGAGGGCGATGTAGTTACCACCCTTCATGTCGCAGATGCCGGGGCCCCAGTTGAGGTTGCCCTCCCGCCGGAACGGCAGCTTTTCCAGCGTTCCGATCGGGTGGACGGTATCCAGATGGCCCATGACCAGGATGCCGGGCTGGTTCGGCTGGGCGTGCGGGAACGTCGCGCGCACGCAGTCGCCGAGGTTCATCCGCCCGGCGATCCGCTCGATCCGCGCGCCGGCAAGGATCAGGTCGCGGGACGCGAGGTCCATCACACGGTTGACGGCGGCGGCATCGAAAGTCGGGCTCTCGCACTCCACCCAGGGCCGCAATCCTGCCAGCATCTCGTCGGCGTCGAACGGTAGTCCGGTCAGGTCCATGGTTCGTTCCTTACAGGCCTAGATAGGCCGCCTTCAGCCTCGGATCGTCCGCCAGCGCGGCGGCGTCGCCCGAGAGTGCCACAGCGCCATGCTCGATCACATAGGCGCGCCCGGCAATGGCGAGGGACTGCACAACATTCTGCTCGACCAGAAGAATGGACAGGCCCTGGGCGTGCAAACGCTGGATCAACGCGAACAGTTCCTCGGTCAGTAGCGGCGACAGGCCGAGCGAAGGTTCGTCCAGCACCAGCAGGCGCGGCTGTCCCATCATGCCGCGGCCGATCGCCAGCATCTGCTGTTCGCCGCCGCTCATGGAACCGGCCAACTGGCCCAGCCGCTCGGCCAGGCGGGGGAAGGTTTCCAGCACGCGCGCCAGGCTCTGCGCCCGTTCTGCGCGGCCGCGCGCATAGGCGCCCAGCAGCAGGTTTTCCCGCACGGAAAGATTGGGAAACACCTTCCGCCCTTCCGGCACATGGATCAGTCCGGCCCGCACGATGTCGGCGTGATTGGCCGTGGTGATATCGCCGCCGGCAAAGCGGATGCTGCCGGCACGCGGGCGGATAAGGCCGGACAGTGCCCGGTTCAGCGTGGTCTTGCCGACGCCGTTGGCGCCGAGCACGGCGACGATCTCCCCCTCGGCCACGTCGATGTCGATGCCGTGCAACACCTCGAACGGCCCGTAGCCGGCTTTCAGGCCGCGAATCTCCAGCAAGGGGGCCTCAGGCATGGGAGGCCATGCGTGCGGCGGCGCCGTGTCCAAGATAGGCCTCGATCACGCGCGAGTCTGCGGCGATCTGTTGCGCAGTACCGGTGGCGATCAGGGCACCCTCGGCCAGCACATAGACACGCTCGGCCAAGGCCGCGACCGCCTGCATGATGTGCTCGATCAGCAAAATCGTGACCCCGCCGGCGCGGACATCGAGGATGAGCGCGACGATATCATTCACCTCGGATGGGTTCAGCCCGGCCATCACCTCGTCCAGCAGCAGCAGGGTCGGATCGGTGGCCAGGGCCCGCGCGACTTCCAGCCGCTTGCGTCCGGCAACGGTCAGCGCGGCGGCGGTGCGGTCCAGCATCGGACCGAGACCGAGCCGGCTGCCGATCTCCCGCGCCTTGGCCGTGGCCGCATGGGGATCGGCGGTGCGCAGGAAGGCGCCGACGCGGATATTCTCCATCACCGACAATCCGGCAAAGGGCTGGGTGATCTGGAAGGTCCGCACCATGCCGGCGGCGGCGATGCGGTCCGGACGCCAGCCGGTGACGTCCTGGCCGTTGAAACGGACGCTGCCGGCGTCGGGGCGGATAAAGCCGGCGATCATCGCAAAACTGGTGGTCTTGCCGGCCCCGTTGGGGCCGATCAGCGCGGTAATCGAGCCTCTCGGCACGTCGAGATCGACGGACTTCACCGCGGCCAGGCCGCCGAAGCTCTTGGAGAGGTTTCGCACCTCAAGCATGGCGTTTCCGAAGGCCGGCGATGCCGCCTGGCAGAAACGCGATGATCGCCAGCAGCACCACGCCATAGAGCATCGGCGCGAAGCCGGGCGTATCGATCAGCGAGCGCGAGGTATCCTCGATCAGGTGCAGGGCGATCGCGCCCAGGACCGGCCCCCAGACGGTGCCGGCGCCGCCGATCATCAC
>CAINEA010000953.1 GCA_903847525.1 uncultured Acetobacteraceae bacterium
ACCGAGATCTACACAGGCGAAACACTCTTTCCCTACACGACGCTCTTCCGATCTAGCCGAAAAGCGCGATCACCGGCGCATCGGCAAGGACATGGGCCTATTCCACCTGCAGGAAGAAGCCGTCGGCAGCATCTTCTGGCACCCGAAAGGCTGGAAGCTGTACCGCACCACCGAGGATTATATGCGCCGCCGGCTGGATGCATCCGGCTACCAGGAAGTCCGCACCCCGCAGTTGGTCGATCGCGCGCTGTGGGAGAGATCCGGTCATTGGGAGAAGTTCCGCGAGCACATGTTCGTCGCCTCGGTCGAGGACGAGGACAAGCTGCTCGCACTGAAGCCGATGAACTGCCCCTGCCACGTGCAGATCTTCCGCCAGGGCCTGCGATCCTATCGCGAACTGCCGTTCCGCATGGCCGAATTCGGGTCCTGCCATCGCTACGAGCCGTCCGGCGCGCTGCACGGCATCATGCGGGTGCGTGCCTTCACCCAGGACGACGCGCATATCTTCTGCACCGAGGCGCAGATCGCCGACGAGACGGTGAAGTTCGTGGATCTATTGTCCTCGATCTACCGCGACTTCGGCTTTTCGGAATTCCGCGTCAAATTCTCCGACCGTCCCGAGGTTCGCGCGGGAGAGGATGCGGTTTGGGACCGGGCCGAGGGCGCCCTGAAGGAAGCGTGCGCCACCGCCGGCGTGGAATATGAACTGAACCCCGGCGAAGGCGCGTTCTATGGCCCGAAGCTCGAATTCGTGCTGCGCGATGCGATCGGCCGGGACTGGCAATGCGGCACGCTGCAGGTCGATTTCGTGCTGCCCGAGCGGCTGGACGCGGAATATGTCGGCGAGGACGGTGCCCGGCACCGGCCGGTGATGCTGCACCGCGCGATCCTGGGCAGCTTCGAGCGCTTTTTGGGAATACTGATCGAGCAATACGCTGGGCGCTTTCCTTTGTGGCTCGCACCCGTTCAGGTCGTGGTGGCAACCATCGTCTCAGACGCCGATGGCTACGCCGAGGAAGTCGCGGCCGCCCTGCGCGAGGCCGGGCTGGAAGTCCGAACCGATCTGACCAACCAGAAGATCAACGCCAAGGTTCGCGAGCATAGCCTGGCGCATGTTCCCATCCTCGCCGTCGTCGGACGCAAGGAGGCGGAAAACCGCACCGTCGCGCTGCGCCGCCTGGGTGGAGACGCACAGGAGGTGATTGGCCTGGACGAAGCGGTCGCGAGGCTGCGCGCGGAAGCGATGCCGCCCGATCTGGCGCGGCGCCTGGAAGCCTGAAAAGGCTTCGCCGCACCGAAAAACAGGCGTCACTTGATATTGAGTCGGATCAGCGCCAAAACTAACTCTGGTTTGTGCTATGCTACAAATCAGAATTTTCAACTTCCATAGGAGAAGACCATAGCCCGAGGACCCATGCCTGCCCCCGCGACCCGTGACGGGCCGCGAGTGAACGAAGACATCCGTTCCCCCCAGGTGCGTCTGATCGACGAGGAGGGAGAGATGCAAGGCGTCATGACCGCCCGCGAAGCGATCCAGCGAGCATATTCCGTCGGCCTCGATTTGCTTGAGATCAGCCCGAACGCAGATCCGCCGGTCGTGAAGATTCTTGACTTCGGCAAGTTCAAATATGAACAGCAGAAGAAGCGCAACGAAGCCAAGAAAAAGCAAAAAGTCATCGAGATCAAAGAGATCAAGGTGCGCCCCAATATCGATGAGAACGACTACCAGGTGAAGATGCGCGCCATGAAGTCGTTCATCGACGAGGGCGACAAGGTGAAGGTCACCCTCCGCTTCCGCGGCCGCGAAATGGCCCATCAGGATATCGGTATCCGTGTGCTGGAGCGTATTCGCGCCGAACTCGACCCGCTGACCAAGGTCGAGCAGATGCCGAAGATGGAAAACCGCCAGATGGTGATGGTTCTCTCGCCGCGCTGAGGCGGAGGAAGAAAGGCCTGGGGGCGCTGTTCCCCCGGGTCCCCACCTACGGCGAGTTTTTGGGTGAGTACGGAGGACCAACCGCGACCTTGCAAGGTCCAAGTAGGCCCTTCTTACTCTCCCAAACCGCAGCGGGCTTTCAGTACAGCGCGTCTATACCGATGGCAGTTATCGATATGCTGCGCGGATTGACCAAACAAAGTTGACCAGGAATCCAAACTTCTTGGATCCGCACGAAGGGCTTGTCCTTGGTGCGGATCCCGGGGCAGACCCCCTGGCCTTCCTTTTCTTCCCAGGCCTCAGACGCCCTCAACAATGCGGATATCGCGTTCGGCCGCGCCGGTGCCGAGAGCGCGGAGGGCTTCCTGGTAGCCGGGGCTGTTATAGGCAGCCAGGGCGGCTTCCACGCTTTCGAATTCGATCAGCACGGTGCGCTGCTTCAGCCCGGCTTCCTTGATCGCAGCGGCTTCGCCGCGGGCGAGGAACTTGCCGCCGGCGGCGGACAGAGAGGGTCCCGCCAGCTTGGCGTAAGCGGCCAGCGCCTCGGGGTTGGAAACCGAACGATATGCGCTGATCCAATAGGCTTTGGCCATGTTACTCTCCCTTTAAGAACTCGGCGTGAAACATCGGGCGGGACGGTTGACAATCGACCCCGCACCAGCCCCCATTCATGCAACACCGCGGCAGATAAGCAAAGCCGGGCAAGGGAGGGGAATAAGATGCGCCTGAAAGACAAAGTCGCCATCGTAACCGGCGGCGGCCACGGGATGGGCGAAGCCGAAGCCAGGCTGTTTGCGCGCGAGGGCGCCAAGGTGGTTGTTGCCGACGTGCTGCCGGACATCGGCGA
>CAINEA010000954.1 GCA_903847525.1 uncultured Acetobacteraceae bacterium
CGGCAGCACGCCCATGCCCACCAGGTTCGAGCGATGGATGCGCTCGAAGCTCTCCACGATCACCGCCTTCACGCCCAGCAGCATAGTGCCCTTCGCCGCCCAGTCGCGCGACGACCCGGTGCCGTATTCCTTGCCGCCGAAGATCACCAGCGGCACGCCCTCGGCCTTGTAGCGGGATGCCGCGTCATAGATCGGCAGCAGGTCGCCGGACGGGTAGTGCTTGGTCACGCCGCCCTCGGTGCCCGGCGCCATTTCGTTCTTGATGCGGATATTGGCGAAGGTGCCACGCATCATGATCTCGTGGTTGCCGCGGCGCGCGCCGTAGCTGTTGAAGTCCTTCTGCAGGATCTGGCGCTCGCCGAGGTCTTCGCCGGCGGGTGAGGACTTGCGGATGGAACCGGCCGGGCTGATGTGGTCGGTGGTGATGCTGTCGCCGAGTTCCGCCAGTACGCGGGCTCCGGCGATGTTGCCGACCGGGGCCGGCTCCATCGTGATGCCCTCGAAATACGGCGGATTCTTCACGTAGGTGGAGGTATCGTTCCACTTGTAGGTATCGGAGCCGGCATCGACGGCGATCGCCTGCCACTGGGCCGGTCCCCTGAACACCTCGCCGTAGCGCTTCAGGAACTGATCGCGGCCCAGGCAGGCGGCGATCACGTCGGCGATTTCCTTGTTGGTCGGCCAGACATCGCGCAGATAGACCGGCTGGCCATCGGACCCAGTGCCCAGGGACGCGGTGGTAATGTCCTGGTTCATTGTGCCGAGCAGCGCGTAGGCAACCACCAGCGGCGGCGAGGCCAGGTAATTGGCACGCACGTTCGGATGCACCCTGCCCTCGAAGTTGCGGTTGCCGGACAGCACGGAGACCGCGACCAGCTTGTTGTCCTCGATCGCGTCGGCGATCGCATCGTCGAGCGGGCCGGAATTGCCGATGCAGGTGGTGCAGCCATAACCGACCGTGTTGAAGCCGAGTGCATCGAGATCCACGGTCAGGTTGGCGCGGTCCAGATACTCGGTCACGACCTGAGAGCCGGGGGCCAGCGAGGTCTTCACCCATGGCTTCACGGTGAGACCCTTGGCGCGCGCCTTGCGGGCCACCAGGCCGGCGGCGACGAGCACGGAGGGGTTGGAGGTGTTGGTGCAGGATGTGATCGCCGCCAGCACCACGTCGCCATGGGTGATCGCGTAGTTCTTGCCTTCCGGTGTGACGGACAGGTCTGCTTCGGCCGCAGGGACGCCGAGGCCCTTGGTCAGTTCGCCGCGGAACGCGGTGGAGGCGTCCTTCAGCAGAACGCGGTCCTGCGGGCGTTTGGGGCCGGCAATGCTGGGCTGCACGGTGGAGAGGTCGAGTTCCAGGATATCGGTGAACACCGGATCGGGCGTGCCGGTGTCGCGCCACAGGCCCTGCGCCTTGGCATAGGCTTCCACCAGGGCGATGCGGTGGGTGTCGCGGCCGGACATATACAGATAATCCATCGCCATCTTGTCCAGCGGGAAGAAGCCGCAGGTGGCGCCGTATTCCGGGGCCATGTTGGCGATCGTGGCGCGGTCGGCCAGCGGCAGGTTATCGAGGCCGGCGCCAAAGAACTCGACGAACTTGCCGACCACGCCCTTGCGGCGGAGCATCTGCGTGACGGTCAGCACGAGGTCGGTCGCGGTGACGCCTTCCGGGGTCTTGCCGGTCAGGCGGAAGCCGATGACATCTGGGATCAGCATGGCGATCGGCTGGCCAAGCATGGCCGCCTCCGCCTCGATGCCGCCAACGCCCCAGCCGAGGATACCGAGACCGTTGACCATCGTGGTGTGGCTGTCGGTGCCGTACAGAGTATCCGGATAGGCGAAAGTCTTGCCGCCGTTCTCGCTGGTCCAGACGCACTGGCCGAGATATTCCAGGTTCACCTGATGACAGATGCCGGTGCCGGGC
>CAINEA010000955.1 GCA_903847525.1 uncultured Acetobacteraceae bacterium
ACTTCGCGATTATCCGAACCTTGATCTCAACCGCGCGAAAACAAGGTTGGGACTTGCTGGCCACCCTGTGCGCCGACCCGAAGACGCTGATCGCGGAACTCCGGCTGGCGTGAGGTGTCGCTGGCTACCTGGGCTGTAACCATGCGCGGTCAATTCATTCGCATCCGGATGATCGGCAGAAGTCGGTTTTCGGCTGGTCGCCTGTGACCATGAGTAGTTTCCGAACCTACTTATGATTTGCCCATGGGCCTATAATCACGTTCTTTGGCTTGGTATCGGCCTGGAATTTTTCAGTTGCATGGCAATCCGCGGCAGCAAACGCTGCCATGCGCTACGAACAGAGGATTGCACCTATGAAGATCTTGATCGTCCTGACATCGCATGATCGGCTTGGCGGAACGGACAAAAAGACCGGCTTTTGGCTCGAGGAGTTTGCCGCGCCATATTATGTCTTTCTGGATGCCGGCGCTGCGATCACGGTTGCCTCGCCAAAAGGCGGCCAGCCACCGCTTGATCCGCAAAGCGGTACGGCGGATAGTGAAACGGAATCTACCCGCCGCTTCAAGGCCGATCCCGCTGCGAACGCCATTCTTGCCCGCACCGTCCTTCTCGGTTCTGTCAGGCAAGGTGATTTCGATGGCGTCTTCTATCCGGGTGGGCATGGTCCCTTATGGGATTTGGCGGAAGATGCCGGATCGATCGCCCTGATCGAAGGCTTTGCCCTTGCCGGCAAGCCGGTGGCGGCGGTTTGCCATGCGCCGGCCGTGTTGCACCGGGTGATGATCCACGGGCAGCCATGGGTTCGAGGCAAGCGGGTCACGGGCTTTTCCAACACCGAAGAGGCCGCTGTCGGTTTGACGACAAACGTGCCGTTCCTGGTGGAAGATGAATTGAAGCGGCTCGGAGGATTGTACGAGAAGGTCGCTGACTGGCAAAGCCTGGCAATTGTCGACGGCAATCTGATTACCGGACAGAATCCAGCCTCATCAATGGCGGCCGCACTGGCCCTGCTCAAGCTTCTCTCCTGACAGCCTCCCCGAAGGATCGAGCACGAGAATGAAACTGCGATGGAAAGAATGACCGCTGCGGGGATTGAGCAACCCCGCATCACGCCGCCAGCCAAAACGGCGGCTCTGGTGACGCATTTGCCTGCCCTTTGGTCGCATAGATGGTTTGTCCTCGCGGTCGTCCTGATGATCGGGGTCGGCGCCTGGCAGGGGGCCCGGTTCGTTATGGGCACCGGCATCGTTGTCGATCGGGTCAAGCGCGGGGCGTTGATCGAGACGGTGGTCGCGAGCGGCCATGTTGAGACGCCGTTCAGGGTGGAGATCGGCAGTCAGATCACCGGCACCGTCGAGCAGGTTCAGGTTGCCGAAGGACAGCGCGTGACCGAAGGCCAGCCGCTTGTGTCGCTTGAGGCGCACGAGCTGAATGCTGCCCTGGTCCAGGCTGGTGGCGCGGTTGCGGAAGCCGTGGCGCATATGCGGCAACTCCAGGAGGTGACGCTGCCCACGGCGCGTGATCAGCTTGGCGAAGCTCAAGCCAATTTGCTGAACGCCCAGCAGACCTTTGATCGGGCATTGGAACTGGTCCGGCACGGCGATGAAACCCGGGTTGCCTTGGACGCGGCGCAGAAAGATCTCGCGGTGGCCCGGACCTTGGCACGTCGGGCAGAGCTTCAGGTCTACACGAACAGTCCCGGGGGCAGCGACTACGTGACGGGGCAAACCCAGTTGAACCAGGCACGCGCCAACCTCGACACCGCACAGTCGCGTCTGGGCTATGCGACGATTTCCGCGCCGCGGGACGGCATTCTGATCGCCCGCAATGTGGAGCAGGGGGCCGTCGTGCAGCCTGGCAAGGCGCTGCTTGTTCTGGCGCCTGCCGGCGAGACGCAGCTGGTTTTGCTGATCGACGAACGCAATCTGGGAAAACTGGCCCTGGCCCAGAAGGCTGTGGCGTCTGCGGATGCCTATCCGGAGCAACGGTTCGCGGCGGTCGTCTCCTATATCAATCCTGGGATCGACATTGCCCGGGCGTCTGTGGAGGTCAAGCTTACGGTGCCAGATCCGCCTTCGTACCTACGCCAGGACATGACCGTGTCTGTAGATACCGAAATCGCCCGGCAGGACAATGCTCTGGTGCTTCCGGATCGATCGGTGCGTGACGCCCTTTCGTCAGCGCCGTGGGTGATGGGGATCAAGAACGGACGAG
>CAINEA010000956.1 GCA_903847525.1 uncultured Acetobacteraceae bacterium
TCGCGATTATCCGAACCTTGATCTCAACCGCGCGAAAACAAGGTTGGGACTTGCTGGCCACCCTGTGCGCCGACCCGAAGACGCTGATCGCGGAACTCCGGCTGGCGTGAGGTGTCGCTGGCTACCTGGGCTGTAACGATTTTTGAAAGCCGATTGTACAAACATCGCAATGCGCATGCGGCAAAACACCGTCGTTCTTATGGCTTAGGTGCCGGATAATGACTTCAGTGGACGCCTGACGCTGAAACGGCCCTGACAAAAAAGGGGTAGGCACCGTATCGACACCCACCCCTTACTTTCGCTGTAACGGCTAGTCCAGCTCGAACGGCTCTCTTAGCTGTAACGGCTAGCTGGCTTAAATACGCCTCAGGCCACCTTACGGCGGCGCATCAGGCCAAGGCCCACGATACCCGCGCCGAGAACGGCCATACCGGTCGGCTCGGGAACCGAAGTGCCATATTCGAAGGTCGCCGACTCGAACGCGTATTGCGTGCTGCTCAGGGTAACGGCGGTGAACGGCACCGATGATTCGACGACGGTATAGAACGACCCGCCGAAACCCTGATCGCCGTTGTTGTTCGGCATCAGGCTGCCAGTGAAGCTGACCGGGCCACCCGCGGTCTGGAAGCTGATGGTGTTATAGGTGTCCACCGAGCCCCAAAGCAGTGCGAAGACGGATTCCGCAGAGGGGAAGTCGATGGTGAGCGACCCGATACCCGACGACAGGTAGTTGCCGGCATACTTCGTGCCGACCGAGTCCGTCACCGGTGCGGCATATTTGCCGCCGACGGAGCCCTGCACGACACCGGCCTGACCGGCATCGCCGCCCGAGATCCCGGTAAGGTCGAGCGTTTCACCGCTGCTCAAAAGATAGGTGCCAGTAGACGTGACCGGGCTGAACCCGCTCAGATCCACGGAAAACAACGTGCCGGAAATCGGCGGCAACGAACTGGCATTGGTGGTGACGGTCAGCGGCCCCACGGTGAAGGCCTGCGCCTGGCCCGCGCCGATGGCGGCTATGGCAACCCCGGCAAGCATAGCGAATTTTGTTAGCGACATCGGTATCTCCATCGAATGGTGACCGCGATACGGCTGCATTACGGTCTATTAATAATTATTGTCGTATTTTATCGACGTTTGTGAAGCCTACGTAGCTTCATGATTCCGCCTTGGCAAGTAAAATTCTCACGAATTGTTGAAAATTTAGATGATAAATACGCGGAACGAACAGCGGCTTAACGAAGGTGGCCAAAGTGCCCGCTTGCCAATCAACCGGGGCAGCCGTTAATTCCTGCGTGGAAATTCCCGGCTGGCACCGCCCGACCGGACTAATCGCCCTATAAAAACCAGGAAACGTATGGACGCGCCGGTCTTCCCATCTTCTGCGCCCGCCACACCACGTGCCCAAGGCACGGACCCGCTACTGGGGGTGAACGATGTCACGCTTTGCTACACAACCACCGAGCAGATCGTCACCGCGACCTGGCGGGTGCAGTTCGAGGTCGAGGCCGGGGACCGGTTTATCCTCCTGGGGCCATCGGGCTGCGGAAAGTCCAGTCTTTTGAAAGCCGTAGGCGGCTACATGGCGCCGACCGAGGGACAGATCACGCTGAAGGGGCGGCAGATCAGCAAGCCCGGGCCCGACCGGATGATGGTGTTCCAGGAATTCGACCAGTTGCTGCCGTGGAAGACGGTCAAGCAGAACATCATGTTCCCGATGGTCGCGTCTGGGAAATACGGCAGGGCCGAGGCCGCCGACCGCGCGGACGTCTATATCGACAAGGTCAACCTCTCCCGCGCCCGCGACAGCTTCCCGCATACCTTGTCGGGCGGCATGAAGCAGCGCGTGGCGATCGCGCGTGGCATGGCCATGGAGCCGGACATACTGCTGATGGACGAGCCGTTCGCGGCACTCGACAGCCTGACCCGCGGACAAATGCAGGACGAGCTGATGGGCCTGTGGGAAGAGACCAAATTCACCCTGCTGTTCGTCACCCACTCCATCACCGAGGCGCTGAAGATCGGCAGCCGGATCCTTCTGCTGTCGGCGCATCCCGGCCGCGTGCGCGCGGAGTTGAACGAGCTCGACGGCGTGCGCGGCGACCCGGTGCGCACCAAGGAGATGGAGGCGCAGATCTACTCGCTGCTGTTCGGCCAGGATATCCATGAGGATGCTGAATAGATGCGCACCAATTTCATCACCGATATCGACCCGAACGAGACGCTTGATATCGCGGCGCGGCCGGTGCCGCTGCTGCAGCGGCTATACGCCAACTCCGCACTGCGCCGGCTATTGGTCGTGGTGGTGCTGGGCGCGGCCTGGCAAATCTACGGAACCTGGCTGAACAACCCGCTGCTGGTGCCGACACTGACCGACACGATGCGCGCCTTCGTCACCGACATGGGCAGCGGCATCATTCCGCAGAAGGTGATGATCTCGATGCGGATCCTGCTGACCGGCTACGTGCTGGGCATCCTGGTGGCCGCAATCCTGACCGGCCTGGCCGCCACATCGCTGATGGGCAATTCACTGCTGGAGACGCTGACGGCGATGCTGAATCCGCTGCCGGCGATCGCGCTGCTGCCGCTGGCATTGCTGTGGTTCGGGCTCGGCGAAGGCAGCCTGGTGTTCGTGCTGCTGCACTCCGTCACCTGGGTGGTGGCGATGAACACCCATTCGGGCTTCCAGTCGGTTTCCCAGACGCTGCGCATGGTCGGGCATAATTACGGCCTGAACCCGATCAGCTACGTGCTGAAGATCCTGGTGCCGGCGGCGTTTCCGTCCATCCTCTCCGGGCTGAAGATCGGCTGGGCATTCGCCTGGCGCACCCTGGTGGCAGCCGAACTGGTGTTCGGCGCCAGTTCCGGTAAGGGCGGGCTCGGCTGGTATATCTTCGAGAACAAGAACGAGTTGGAAATCGCCAACGTGTTCGCCGGGCTGCTGACCGTGATCTTCATCGGCCTGATCATCGACAGCCTGGTGTTCCGCCAGATTGAGACCAGAACGCTGCGCCGCTGGGGCATGCAGGCGCATTAGGAGAAGATGCCAATGAAACGACTATTTGTCGCGCTGTCCGCACTGCTGATCGGTGTGGGCGCCGCCCGGGCCGAGGTGAACGAGGTCCGCTTCGCCCAGCAATTCAGCATGGGCTATCTGCAGTTCAACATGATGGCGCACCGCAAGCTGCTGGAAAAGCACGCGGCCCTGCTCGGCATCCCCGACATTAAGGTCAGCTGGCGCACGTTCAGCGGCCCGGACAACATGAACGACGCATTGCTGTCCAATAGCGTGGACGTGGTTTCCGGCGGCGTTCCCGGGCTGGTCACCCTCTGGGGCAAGACCTTCGGCACGCCGCAGGAAGTGCGCGGCATCATGGGCCTCGGCCGCTCGCCGATCCTGCTGAACTGCAGGGCTCCGAATTTGAAGACCATCAAGGACCTCGGTCCCAACGACAAGATCGCCCTGCCGGCGGTGAAGGTCGCGATCCAGGCGGTGATCCTGGAGATGGCCGCGGCGAAGGAATTCGGCGACGGCAACTATGCCAAATACGACGAACTGACGATGTCGCTGTCCCCGCCGGACGCCACCGCCGGCCTGCTCAGCGGCAGCTCCAGCTTCAACTGCGCCTTCACCGTGCCGCCGTTCCAGAATTTGCAACTGCGCGATCCGGCGATCCACACGGTGCTGGATTCCACCGAGCTTCTGGGCGATGCTACCACCACCGTGACCTGGACCAGCAAGAACTTCCACGACGCCAACCCGAAGGTGTACCAGGCGCTGGTGAACGCGCTGAAGGAAGCAGCAGGGATGGTGGATGCCGAGCCGGAAGCGGCGGTCGGTTATTATGTCGAGGATTCCAAGACCAAGCTGACGGTGCAGGAGATCCTCGGGTTCATCAACGATCCCCGTTACAAATACTTTGCCAAGCCGCAGGGCACGATGCTGTATGCCGATTTCATGCAGCGGGTCGGCAAGATCAAGCGCAAGGCCGCCAGCTGGCAGGATCTGTTCTTTCCGGAAATCTACGACCTCGGAGGCAGCTAGTATCATGCGTAGCCACAGAATCGCCTCGATTCCCGCCGACGGCATCGGCCCAGAGGTGATCGAGGCCGGGCTGGAGGTGCTGGATGCGCTGACCAGCCGCGACCTCGGCTTCGAGCTGAAGATCGACCGCTACGACTGGGGTTCGGACTATTACCGCAAGCACGGCGTGTTCATGCCGCCCGACGGTCTGGCTTGGCTGCGCACGGCGGACGCGATCTATTTCGGCGCCGTTGGCGATCCAAACATTCCCGACCATGTCTCGCTGTGGGGCCTGCGGCTGCAGATCTGCCAGGGCTTCGACCAATACGCCAACGTCCGCCCCACCCGCATCCTGCCGGGCATCACCAGCCCGCTGCGCAATGTCGGCGTCGGCGACCTGGACTGGCTGATCATCCGCGAGAACTCCGAGGGCGAATACGCCGGCCATGGCGGGCGCGCGCATCGCGGCCTGCCGGAGGAAGTGGCGACCGAAACGGCGATCTTCACCCGCGTCGGCGTGGAGCGGATCATGCGCTATGCCTTCGACTGCGCCCGCGCCCGTCCGCGCAAGCATTTGACCGTCGTCACCAAATCCAACGCCCAGCGCCACGGCATGGTGTTCTGGGACGAAATCGCCGCCCTTGTCTCGCACGACTACAAGGACGTGACCTGGGGCAAGGAACTGGTCGATGCGATGACCATGCGCATGGTGATGAAGCCACGCAGCATCGACACGGTGGTGGCGACCAACCTGCACGCCGATATTCTGTCGGACCTCGCCGCGGCTTTGGCCGGCTCGCTCGGCATCGCGCCGACGGGGAACGTCGATCCGCGGCGCAAAAGCCCGTCGATGTTCGAGCCGATCCATGGCTCGGCGTTCGACATCACCGGCAAGGGCATCGCCAACCCGATCGCCAGCTTCTGGACCGCGGCGATGATGCTGGAGCATCTGGGCGAGAAGCCAGGTGCCGACCTGCTGATGCGCGCGGTGGAACAGGTATGCGGCGCCGGACTGTTGACGCCGGATCTGGGCGGCAAGGCGACGACGAAAGAGGTAACCAAGGCGGTGTGCGAGGCGGTTCGCGGGCTGAACGCATAGGAAAGATCACGGCAGCGCCGGTTCGTTGATGACCATGTTGCCGAGTTGAGGCACGCCAGCTTTCCATTTGTCGCGCGGCCCGATGCCGTTGTGCTGATCCTGGGCTCCCTGCCAGGCCGGGAATCCCTGGCTCGGGGCGAATACTACGCCAATAGGGCAAACCGATTCTGGTGGATCATGGGCGAATTGGCCGGGGCGTTCCCGGACCTGCCCTATGCCGCACGGCTGGACCGGCTGCGGGAAAGCCGGATCGCCCTATGGGATGTCTGCGCCTCGGCCGAGCGCGCGGGGAGTTTGGACGCGAACATCCAGAACCCCGAGCCGAACGATTTCGCCGGCTTCCTGTCCCGCCACCCCGGCGTGCGGCTGATCGGCTTCAATGGCGCCTATGCCGCGACGCTGTTCCAGCGCAGCGTGACCATTCCCGCGTCCATCCGGACCGACCGGCTCCCCTCCACCAGCCCCGCCCATGCCGGAATGCGGCCTGAAGTGAAACTGGCTCTCTGGCGGGCGGCACTTGGCGAATTCCTGGCCTCGACGCATGCTGGCCCGAACGCACCGGTCCAGGACTTCGAGGGGTAAATTCATGAGCCAGGTTCACCTACGCCACGGCGTGTTCGTGCCGCCATTCCATCCGATGGACGAAAATCCCACCGCCTGCATCGACCGCGATCTGGAGTTGATGCAGTGGCTCGATCGCCTCGGCTTCCACGAGGCCTGGATCGGGGAGCATCATTCGGCGGGGTTCGAGGTCATTTCCTCACCGGAGCTGTTCATCGCGGTGGCGGCGGAGCGGACCAAGCATATCCGCTTCGGCACCGGCGTGATCTCCCTGCCCTATCACCAACCGTTGATGGTGGCGAACCGGATCGTGCAGCTTGATCACATGACTAAGGGCCGCATCATGTTCGGCGCCGGCCCTGGTCTGCTGGCGTCGGACGCGCTGATGCTGGGGATCGACCCCGACACCCAGCGTGACCGGATGGCGCAGGCGCTGGATGTGATCCTGCGCCTGTTCAACGGCGAATTCGTTACAGAAAAGACCGATTGGTACACGCTGGTGAATGCGCGGCTGCATATTCCGCCGTTCACCAAGCCGCATCCGGAAGTGGCGGTAGCCAGTGCGGTGACACCGTCGGGCGGGCGGCTGGCGGGGAAATACGATCTCGGCATGATCTGCGTGGCCGCCACCAATCCGTTCGGCTACGACGCGCTCGGCGCCAACTGGGCGATCGCCAACGAACTGGCGGCCGAACAGGGACGCAAGATGGACCCGAACCGGCTGCGCCTGGTCGGGCCGATGCATATCGCGGAAACCCGCGAGAAGGCGTGGGAGAATTGCAGGTTCGGCTTCGAGAAATACATCGACTACCTCAACAACAACCAGCCGCGCTTCATCGTGCCGCCCGGCAAGGACAAGCTGGAATGGTTCGTGGAGAACAAATTTGGCGTGGTCGGCACACCCGATGACGCGATCGCGCTGATCCAGCGGCTGAAGGACAAGCAGGGCGATTTCGGCGTGTTCCTGCAGCAGGCGCATAACTGGGCCGACTGGGAACAGACGAAACGATCCTACGAGCTATATGCCCGCTTCGTCATGCCGCATTTTTCCGGCGACAACCGGATGCGGACCGAGAGCTACGATTGGTGTGGCGACAACCGCGACCTGCTGGCGGAAAAGCGTTCCTCAGCCGCCAAGGCGATGTTCGATAAGCACGAGGCCGAGCAGCTGGCGGCGAAGGCGCAGAAGGAGCTGGCCATGGCCCGGCCCGTGGCCGGCAAGGAAGCCTGGTAGAGACGATCAGGCGGGTACCAGAATCCGGTTCGACTCCTCGAACAGGCGCATCGCCTTGACCTTGTCGTAGGGGCCTTCGCGCAGCGTCTCCGCATCCCATTCACTGCGCTCGATGGCGTAGAAATCGCCGCCATAGATGTGGATCGCGCTCGACAGCTTGCCGATCGGGTTCAGCACGGAGTGCACGATATCCGTGCCGAGCGCGGTCACGTCGCCGTTGCACAGCGATTGCGCGCCGGCGGCTTCCAGTTCGCGGCCGTCGCCGCCCTTGATGTGGCGCCAGAAGATGTTGTCCTCGCGGCCGGAATAGACGCCGATCACCGCCCAGGTACGGTGATCATGCGGCATGATCGACATGCCCGGACCCCAGACCACGTTGATGATCGTCAGCGCGTCGGACCGGTAGATCGGCGTGATCCCGGCCCGAAGCGGCTCCCCGAGTCCGCGCAGCACCGCGGCGGGATCGGACATCGTGCGGGCCAGGACCTCGCGCACGCCTTTATGGCTTGGGTCGGCGGTGACGGCCTGCAAGCAATCGGCGGTCAATCTCTCGGCGTCGAACATTGCAGCAGTTTCCTTCCACCGGGGGGGCCGCA
>CAINEA010000957.1 GCA_903847525.1 uncultured Acetobacteraceae bacterium
ATCTCCACCAGCACCTCGCCCTCGCGCGGCCCGTCCAGATCGACGGTTTCGATACTCAGCTTTTCCCCGGCCTTGCGGGCGATGGCGGCGCGAACTTTCATGCGTGTCTTCCCGTCTGTTGACGGGCGCATGGTGCGGGCTGGGGCGATCCGGATCAAGCCGGCGGGGGGTTATTCCGGCGCGGGTGACGCCAGAGGTTTACCGCGCTCCACCGTGTAGGTGGCAGCGATGCGCAGCTTTGCGTCCTTGTTCTGCAAGGCATGTGGGGTTTCCGGCGGCACAAAGAAGCTATCGTTCGCTCCCAGAGCCCGGTCGGCCATGCCCTTCACCATCAGGATACCGGAACCCTCGAGAACAACGGAGCTTTCCGTGCCCGGATGCGTGTGCCGGGCGACCAGAAAGCCCGGATCAACCGTCGCGATCACCTGCACGACGTCGTAACTTGCCCCCGGCATTTCCAATTTGTTCAGCACGGTACGGGTGAGGCCGGAAGCGGCGCCCTGGGTTTGCGCGGATGCGTCGGCGGCGACCAGGCCCATGCCGACGCAGAGCAGGCAGTTATTGAAGAAGCGGCGTCGCAGCATGGGTATCCTCCGAGTTTGTTTTGAGGATGCTATTGATGGGACACGCCAGGAAGCAAACGAAAACCGCTCGATTTCCGGAATGCTTGTTCTGCCGACAGTCGGTCTGCATTGAGTTGGCGCGGGCTGTGGCAAGACGGCAGCAGCTGCCGCGCTGTTCACGGCCGATGCAGTTGCGCCCGTGGGCGCGTGACGGTTCGCACACCGCGCTTGAAGGCCACCAGGGGGGCGCGGATTTCAGCGACCGCCTGTTCCGGCGTGGCCGCGTCGATCACCACGATATCGGCGGGGTTGCCGACGGCAATGCCGTAGTCGGAGAGGTTCATCAGCTTGGCGGACCGGTCGGTCAGCATGCAGAAGCAGTCACGCAGGCGGTGCGCCTGACCGATCTGGCAGACATTAGCCTGCATGTTGGCCAGGCGGATCAAATTGCCGTCGCCCATCGGGGTGAACGGGTTGAGGATGTTGTTGCTGGAGATCGAGCAGTTCACGCCGTGTTCGACCAGGGCATTCGCATCGGCCAGGCCGCGGCGGACGCTGTGGTCCTGGTCGCGGCCCATCATGAACAGGTCGGTCGCGGGCAGCACGGTGACGGCCACGCCGGCGTCGGCGATCTCGGCCGCCAGCTTCACCAGTCCGGCCGGCGGCAGGGTGGAGTATTTGCAGCCATGGCCGACGGCGACTCGCCCGCCGAGCCCGTATTTGCGGGTGAGCTCGCAGACCAGGTGGATGTCCATGTCGGCCGGGCTGTTGCCGGAGTCGAGATGCATGTCGATGTCGACGTCGTATTCGCGCGCCAGATCGAAGATACGGCGGATCTGGCCGCTCTTGTCCGGGTCGTAGTTCGGCGCCGCACCGATCACCGGGGCGCCGCGCTTCAGCGCCTCGATCAGCAGCTCCTCGGCGCGGGGGTTGTTGGTCAGGCCTTCCTGCGGAAACACGCAGAGCTCGATGTCGATTGCCCAGGCGTAATTGCGCCGTAGCTGTTCCAGTGCCTCGAAACTGCGCATTTCCACGCCGCCATCCAGTTCCACATGGGTGCGCATGCGGGTGGTGCCGTATTGGATGCAGCCTTCCAGCGTCTGGCTGGCGCGCTCGTAGACGTCCTCGACGGTGAAGCCCTTTTTGACGGCGGCGACGCGCGGTACGGCGTTGGCGTTGCGGCCGTCCTCGGGCGGGCAACGGTCGATGATGCGGGATTTGTCGAGGTGAATGTGGGTTTCGACCAGTCCGGCGCACACGAGATGGAATTCCGCGTCGTAGACTTCCCCTTCCGTGACGAGTCCTGGTTCGATCGCCACGATGCGGCCGCCGGCGATGCCGATATCGACGGGCGGATGCTCGGGGGCGCTGGACAGAATGGCGTTGCGGATAACCAGATCCATGGTGGCCCTTTCCGGGGTGCTCGGTGATACCGGAAGGGAACAGCAATCG
Source organism: uncultured Acetobacteraceae bacterium (assembly GCA_903847525.1). Lineage (GTDB taxonomy): Bacteria > Pseudomonadota > Alphaproteobacteria > Acetobacterales > Acetobacteraceae > PALSA-911. The sequence continues at coordinate 2,016 of CAINEA010000957.1, forward strand.
CCGTGCCACGAGGTGCCTCAGCCGGACAGGGCCATCCGCACACATTTACGCATGACCGACGGCAGGGCCGCCTCCTGCAAATCGGCAACCGGATGGAGAAAACCGTCCGCCCGGATCTTGCGCACCGATGCGGCAAATACCGCCAAGCGCAGCTCGAAATGGGTGAAGATGTGGCGCACTTCGCCTGCCTGACGCCAGTCGGCCGGCATCGGCACCTGGGTCAGCGCGTCAGCCGCCGGCAGCGGCGAGCCCAGCCAGTCGGTGCCGGGCAGTTCCGTCATGCCGCCGAGCAAACCCTCGGGTTTGCGCCGGCGCAGCAAAACATTGCCGGCCTGATCGGATAGCCAGAAATGCGCGCCGTAGCGTACGGGGCGGACGGATTTCGGCGGCTTGCGTGGCAGTTCCGCGGCTATGCCGGCGCGACGGCCGGCGCAGGCGTCCAGCCATGGGCAAACCGCACAAGCGGGTTGGGCGGGCGTACACAAAGTGGCGCCGAGATCGAACAACGCCTGGGCAAAATCGGACGGACGGGCCTGGGCGGCGGGATCGG
>CAINEA010000958.1 GCA_903847525.1 uncultured Acetobacteraceae bacterium
CTATGATGCCGCGGCTTCTCTGGGCAGGCGTCCGCACCACGCCCATGCCATACCGGTTGCTCAAGCTGGCCGATATTTATGTTTGAGCGGGACAACGATCAGTCAAGAAAACTGGCTGAGAAAAGTGCGTAAACAGGAACCATTATGAACGAAAGTATCGAGGAGATTGCCGAATCGGATTGGACGTGCAAGCGTTTTAAGACGGTGAAGATGACGTAGTCACTGATTTTTGCCTGTGTCAGCCACCTCGGTACGGCATCGTGACAGAGGTGGACGCTTGTCGCGCGGCCAAGAACCGAAGGGGGGGAGTGTGCGGCTTCGATACGGTTTGCTGGGCGTGTTGGGCTGTATGCTACTGGCAGACTCTGCGCTCGCCGAGCAGCCGACGATCGAACAGCTCATGCAGAAGATCGACAGGCTGCAAAACCGGGTTGAACAGCTCGAAGGCCAGCTCGCGTCGACGAAAAAATCGTCGCCACCCCGTCAACAGACGACCCTGGCGGCGCCTGCGAAAGCCCGCCCGGCAACACCGCCCCCCAGCGCACCAGCACCGCCGGGCGGGGCTGCCGCCGTCGCCCAAACGCCGCCCGCCGCCGCTCCGCCCGTCACTGCCGCCAAGGCCGAGCAGATCGCTGCCGACGCCATCACCGCCGCGCTCAATCCGAACATTCCGGGCCTGTTGCCGCCGGAACCGATGGGCAATCAGTTCGAAACCGAGGATGCGCTGCGTTCCGACCTGCCGGGCATCGCCATCCGCATTCCCGGCACCGATACCCAGGTGCGATTCTACGGCTTTGCCAAAGGCTCCTGGTATTACGATCTGAACGGACGCAATCAGACCGACGTGCCAACGGCACAGACCATTCCTCTGAACAATAGCCGCGCGGACCAGCAGGGCGGCGAATTCGCCGCGACCGCGCGCTTCAGCCGCTTCGGGCTCGACAGTCGCACGCTGACCAATCTGGGAACGCTTGAGACCCGACTCGAGGGGGATTTCGGCGGGGGCACAAGCGGCAACGCCCTGTTCCGTCTGCGCCAGGCCTGGGCGGAGCTGGGCACCGCGGATTTTCGGGTTCTGGCCGGCCAGGCGAACAGTCTGTGGAACGAAGGCGTCTTTGAGACCATTATCGACGCGACCAATCTGAACCAGTCGTTCATCCGCCAGGCGCAATTCAGGGCAACCGGCCTGTTGATGCCCGGCCTGACGGGTATGGTCTCGCTGGAGGCGCCGGACACGCAATACACTTCCGTCGCGGGCGTTTTCACCCAGAATAACAATCTCGACGGCGGCGCCAGTCCCGCCTTCAACTCGGCTCCGGATTTGCTGGCCCGGCTCACCTACCGCGACGATGGGCTGGTTGCCGAGGCACGCGGCATGTTGCGCCGCCTGTCTGTGCGCACGGCCGGCACCGCGGCGGCACCGCCGAACCTGAACCTGAACACAACTGGCTGGGGCATCGCGGCAAATGTCGGCCTGCCGATGCGTTGGATCTGGGACGGATTCGGCCCCGACCAGTTGCTCGGCATGGCCTATTACGGCGAAGGAATCGGCCGCTACTTCGTCGGCAACACATCAGGCCAGGATGCGCTGTCGAACATCGGCTTGCCGGGCGTCGTGGGCGGCAGCCTCAACCCATTGCCAACCTATGGCGTGACCGCCGCCTATCGCCGCTTCTGGACGACGCAGCTGCGCAGCAACTTCGCCTATGCCTATTCGCGGGAGGACTATCCGTCCTACGCGCTGCAGTTCGTGCCCGGCTCCGCCTCGGCGCTGGGGCTGAACCGGGACATGCAGCAGGTTTTCGTGAACCTGATCTGGAGCCCGTTCGCCGAGGTCCGCAACGGAACTTTCGGCAGCGGCGCCGTGGATGTCGGCCTGGAATATATTTTCACCCGACGCGACCTGTTTGGCGGATCGGCCGCGGCCGGCACGGCTGGCGCCGGCCTTGGCGTCGCCAATCGGATCGTCGGGGCGGTCGTCGGGCGCTTCTGATGACCTGTAACCGCAACGAACCCGGTCCGGCCGGTGGTCTCCGGTGGCCTATTGATAGGCGGCGAAGGCCGCGCCAACCGCGGACGGGGTTCGGGCTGAGCTCAGCGTGAGGCTGAGCAGCAGCCGCGCCTTCAATCCTGACAGGTATCCGGCCGGCACCAGCCCGCGGCCGATGAGGTCGATCTCGGCTCCCGGATAGCCGTAGGTTTTGGTGAATACCGGACCGGTCATGGCGCGGGACGCGAGCACGATGGGCATCTGTTCCGCGAGTTCCCCCAGCAGGGGCGCCACTTCCGCGGGCACGTGCCCGGCGCCCATCCCCTCGATCACCAGTCCTTCATAGCCCAGGACCCGGATCGCGCTCAGCAGCCTTCCGTCCTCCCCCATGCCCCATTTCAGCAAGGCGACCGGCGCCGGCGGCGCGTCGAGGATCGGCACGAGGGGCGTTCGCTCGACCCGCATGAAGAAGCGGGCCCTGCGTTCCGCAACGACCCCGACCGGACCGGTGAGCGGCGACGCGAACGCCGAGGGCAGCGCGGTATGGGATTTCTGCACGAAGCGCGCGGCATGGATGTCGTAATTCAACACGGCCAGCGCGCCGAGGCCGCGCGCTTCCGCCGAGGCCGCGACGATGCAGGCCGATAGCAGGTTGGCCGATCCGTCCGCGCCCGGCGCATCGGCCCCGCGCATCGCCCCGGTGATCACCACCGGCTTGTCCCCGCCGACCAGCAGATCGAGGATGAAGGCAGATTCCTCGATCGTGTCGGTGCCTTGGATCACCACGGCGCCGTCGAATCCGGCCTTGAAGCCCTGGTCGATGCGCCGCGCGACGTCCACCAGATTGGCCAAACTCAACGATGGGCTGGCCAGACGGAACGGCGAACTCGCCTCGATCCGCGCCACCGCCGCCAGGTCGGGCACGGAGGCGATCAGCTCCGCCGCCCCCAGCTTCGGCGTGATCCCGCCCGATGCATCCGGCATCATCGTGATCGTTCCGCCGAGCGACAGCACGAGCAGGCGCGGTAGGGTCATGCGGTTTGCCTCGAGGGTCGTGGCTACGACACGGTCTTCGCGCCGTTCCGCTCGTGGCGCACGGGCCCGGACGGGATTTCGCCCGGCAGATAGTTCGGCAGACGGCCCGAGGGCAGGATCATCAGCGAGGCGACGCCGGCCATGATCAGCAGGCCAATCTTCAGCGCGCGCAACCGCGCGTCCGTGTTGATGCGCATGGCCTCGGCGATCTGTTCGGGTTTCGCCGTGGTGCGCTGCATGACAGCGAGCAATCGGTCGTTGTTGACGAAATTGATGTTGTCGAGATCGACCTGCGATTGGAGATCGGACGGCAGAAGCGGGTTATCCGCCACGCTGCGCAGGATGTTGGCGCTGAGCAGGCCCACGAGCAGCGCGCCGGCAACGGCGGTGCCGACACCCGCGGCCAGGTTCTGCGTGGTGCCGCGCAGCGAACCGACATCGCTGGCAAGCTCCTTCGGCGCGCCCGTGACGAGCACGTTGAAAACCAGCGTGACCAGCGCCCCCTGGCCGATGCCGAATGCGATCAGCCCGATCATGACCACTGGGGCGCTCCAGTCGTTGCGTACCACCCAGGCCAGCCACAGCAGTGCCAGGGTGCAGAGGGTGAAGCCTACCCGGGCGATCTGGCGCGGCGTGTAGGTCTTGTAAAGCCGCACCACCAGCATCGCGGTAAAGAACACGGTCAGGTTGAACGGAAGCATGGCAATGGCGGTCTCGATCGGCGTGCGGCCCTGCACGATCTGGATGTATAGCGGCACAGAGAAGTTCAGCATCGCCTCCAGCGATACAACCGCGAACATCGCATATACCGCGGCCCGCTCCTGGCCGGAGGCGATCACGCGCAGATCCAGCAGCGGGGTCTTGCCGGACGCCTGTTGACGCCGGATCCAGCCGATGAAAACCTGCAGCAGCAGGATGCCCACAACGATCATCACAGGTGCCGGAGACAGGCCGAAAATGTCGAACGGCGCGCCGCCGCGGGCCGGGCCGAGGCCCCAGCGGTTCAAATTGTTGAAGCCGAAGCTGATCAGGATGATGGCCGCCGCGGCGAGCACCACGCCAACGACGTCGATCTTCACCTCCGGCCGGGCGACGTCGGGTTTCAGCCGGAAGCTCAGGAAGAACACCACACCGGACATGATGATCAGGATGCCGAAGACCGGCCGCCAGCCGATGAACGTGCCCAGCAGGCCGCCGATCAGAAAGGCGGCGACGCTGGCGCCGGCGCGGGCCGAACCGAGCGCGCCGATCGCGGTGGCCTGCTGCTGGCCGCTGTAGTTATTGGCGATCAGGGCGACCAGCGCCGGGACGATCACCGAGGCGGCGAGGCCCGCGAGAAGCTGGCCCACCATCATGAACTGGGCGGACGGAGCGAAGGTCATAAGCACCTGCGCGATGCCGAACAGCACCACGACCGAACGGAAGACACGGGTGGAGCCGAAGCGCTGGACGAGTTTCGCGCCGAGCATCACGAAGCCGGCGACCGCCAGCGAGTACATCACAACCCCGGTGGCGATCGTGGTGGGCGGCACGCCGAAACTGGCGACCATACCGCTAAGCGAAACCGGCAGCGCGGCGACGTTGAAGGACATAATCGCCTGGCCGAACGCGATGGCGATCATCGGCGCCCAGGATTCTTTTATTTCCATGTCCGGTAGGTCGGTCGCATCGGTCATCGAACTGCCTTTCTATGCGGGCTTTTTTGGGTGGGGACGATCCTGTGTCCCATCTCAATGATCCGGTTTGGACGCGAACAGGTTCAGGCCAAGCCGCTCCGAAAGGAACTTGGTCACGCGTTGCCCCTTGATGCTGTTGCCGGCGCTGTCGAGCGGCGGGGCAAAGGTTCCAAGCCCGCCCTTGCCGGGCGCCACCGTCAGAATTCCGCCACTGACACCGCTTTTGCCGGGCAGCCCGATTTCATACAGCCATTCGCCGGATTGCTCATAAAGACCGGCGGTTGCCAGGGCTGCCAGCACGCGCTTGCAGTGCGCCGCGTCGATCACCTGTTCCCCGGTGACCGGGTTTACCCCGCCATCCGCCAGCGTGGCCCCCATCACCGCCAGGTCCTGGACCGTCACATTCAACGAACATTGTTTCGTGTAGACGTCGGCGGTCTCCAGCGCGTCGAAATACATCCGCCCATAGCCCTCCAGCAGCTTGGCGATGCCGCGGTTGCGCAGGTTGGTGTCTGCCTCGGAACGGTACACCTCCTCGTCCACGGCCAGGGCACGGCCAGCGAAGCGCGACAACCCATTCTGGATGAACGCGAATTTCGCTTCCGCGGTAGCGCCGGGCGCGAGGCTTGTGGTGGCCATCGCGCCGGCATTGACCATCGGGTTCATTGTCCGGTCAGCGTTCAGTTCGATCGCCATGACCGAGTTGAAGGGCAGGCCGGTGCTGTTCACGCCGATTTTCCTCCGCGCCTCCTCGGCACCGATTTCCTGGCAGATCAGCGCGAACACGAACGGCTTGGAAATGCTCTGGATGGAAAATTCATGTTCGGCATCGCCGGCGGAGAGCACGGTTCCGTTCACACCGGCGACACAGATGCCGAACAGGTCGCGCGGAACCCGGGCCAGCGCCGGTATGTAGTCGGCGACCAGACCCTCATCCAGGCGCCGGTAGCGTTCATGCGCCTCGGACACCAGAAGTGCCACCCGATCGGCCTCGGGCAGATGCCCGGTCGAGACCGATGCCGGGTCGAAACTTCCATCCGCCTCCAGATTTTCGAGCATCGACCATTTCCCCATTTATTCGGTCTGTCACCAGAATGGCACATCATAAGTGGATACCATATACGCGTAGGCTTTCAGCCGACATGGGCTGGCAGTCCCGATGCTGTGCCCGATGTCCCATTGGTCTTATCAGCGTGCGACCCGGATGGGAACATATGCAACGGGCCACTTTCGGGGCTCATGGCGAGGTGTGTTTGCGAAACTACAGGTGTACTGTCACGATATTTTCAATGGTTTGTCGCCCTTGGCATTCCCAAATTCCGGTGGCGGGCTGATCCCGGCATCGCGCCATGAACATGAATAGGTGACCCTTCATGACGCCAGACATCTTCGCGACCCGCTCGGTGGAAACGCACCACCAATACGAGGCCTGGCGGCAACGCTGGCGCCCGGTGTTGGATGTGACCGCGGACTACCCGGCGGATCAGGGTTTCCCCGCGGAAAACATGGTATGGAGCCTGGGCGGTGCGGCAATGAGCCGGGTGTCGGCGCCGCCGGTGCGCGCGGTCCGTCGCAGCGGGGACCTGCGGCGAGACGGCATCGATCATTGGGTGCTGACCTATTGCCGGACCGGCACAACGGAAATGACAACCAACAAGGCATCGCTGCGGGCGCCGCCCGGCGTGCCGTTCATCTGGTCCCTGGCGGATGCTTCCGAAAGCCGGCGTTCGCAGGTCGAGCGGGTGCAACTGTTTCTGACGCGCGATTCGTTCCGCGATATCGCACCGCTGCTCGATGGCGCGCGCGGCACGGTGCTGGACACACCGCTGGGTCATCTGCTGGGCGATTACATGTGCGCGCTGGAACGCAGGCTCCCTAGTCTGACTGCGGACGACATGCCGGTCCTCAATCGTGCGGTCGGGGCCATGGTGGCGGCGGCGATCGGGCCGTCCGCCGGCCGGATCGCCGCCGCGGGAAGTCAGATCGATCTGGGCGGCATGGAGCGTGTGCGTCTGTGTGTGCGCAAGCATCTAAATTCGCCCGATCTCGGACCGGAGATGCTGATCCGCCAGGTGGGAATGTCGCGATCCAAGCTCTATCGCCTGTTTCAGCACAAGGGCGGCGTTGCCCACTATATCCAGGAACAGCGGCTGCTGGCAGCGCACATGGCGCTGTCCGCCGTGCCCCCGCAGACGATTGCCGCGATCGCCCAGATGCTGTGTTTCGCCGACGCCTCCAGCTTCAGCCGCGCTTTCCGCCGCGCGTTCGGCTACAGCCCCAGCGACGTGCGGGACGCCGTGATGGCCGGGGCGGTTCCCGCCATGAAGCCGCAGGCGCGCGCGAGCTTGGACAACCCGGATTTCAGCGATCTGCTACGGTGCTTCTGACCGGCAGGATCGTCCCCCGGGTATCCGGTAATGGGCCCGACGGTCCTGCCGGCCGGCATCGGTGGGCTGATTTGGGACGCTGGGACCAACAGGCGGACTCTGCGCCAATGCCGACCCCTTTGGAGATCGCTAAGAAGGGTACAGGCAACAACGCCACTGGCAGTGCCCGGGCCTTTGCGCCTGGACGGTCCGGGCCCAAACGGAGATCGAGCTGAATGACCCTGAAATTCACAATTGTCGCGCTGGCAACGGGCATGATCGCCGTCACGGCGGTTTCCCCGGCTTATGCGCAGGTCGCGACGACCCTGGAACAGGCGGAACTCGCCGGCCTGTCGCCCGAGAAACGAGCCGAGGTGCAGGCGAGGGCCGTCAACGGCAACACGGTCTCGGAAGTGTTGCAGACGATCCTGTTGAACAGCATCAAGGTCAAGCATCCCGGCAGCCGCATCGTCGCCCTGGATTTCGGCCGAGGCATCGCCGTCGTTGAACTGGCGAAAGGCGGAATGAAATCCATTCCGTTCAATACAACGACCCTCGCGCTTAAGTGATCTGATCCAGATACGGCTCCGGGCCGGAGCGGGGTGCCGCTCCGGCCCGGCTTGTGTGTCATCAAACTGCAACGAAAAGGATATGCCTGTGTCCGACCTCCTGGCCATTGAGTTTCCCACCGAAGCGAAAGCCGAGGAAGTCCGCGCCACACTGCTGGCCATGCAGAAGGAGTATCTGATCGAGCTTGGCGATGCGGTGGTCGCGTTGAAAACACCGGACGGCAAGGTTAAGCTGAACCAGTTGTTTCAGCCGGTGGCCAGCGGCGCGGTCTCGGGGATGTTCTGGGGCTCGCTGGTCGGTCTGTTGTTCATGATGCCGCTGGCGGGTGCGGCGATCGGCGCCGCATCCGGGGCGCTGCGCGGCAGGCTGACGGATCTGGGCATCAATGACGACTTCATGAAAAACGCCGCGAAAACCGTGCAGTCCGGCAACGCTGTGCTGTTCCTGTTGATCCGCAAGATGACAACCGACAAGGTGCTGGCGGCGCTGCAGGGCACCGGCGGTACGATCCTGCAGAGTTCGTTCGACGAGACCAAGGACGAGGCATTGCGCGGCGCGCTCGCCAGTGTTCAGGCGGTGCAGGGCACGTCGGCTCCGGCCTAAACGGAGCTTGAACGGATGACCGAACGCCGATAGGGTCGGAAGTATACAATGAGCAACTCCACCCCCCCGAACCTTGAACTCCGACGTGCCGGTGAAGCCCTGCGGACGAAATGGGCCTGGTTTCTCGCGGTGGGCGGTGTTCTGATCCTCTGCGGCGCGATTGCCGTGGCGCTGCCGGTCTATTCCACCATCGCCGCGAGCACGGTGCTGGGGGTGGCGCTGGGGATCTGCGGCTTGGTGAAGATCATCGAGGCGCTGCAAGTCAAGGAATGGGGCGGCTGCGCCTGGCAATTGCTGGTGGGCGCTATCGAGTTCGTCGGCGGCATTCTTATCTATCTCAATCCGTACAAGGGGGCGCTGGCGATTAGTCTGTTGATCGCCATCGTCTTCCTGATCCAGGGCGCCATCCAGATCGCGATGGCGTTTAGGATCCGGCCGCAGCCTGGTTGGGGCTGGCTATTTGCCGCGGGCATTATCGCATTCTGCGTCACTGCGGCGATGCTGCTGAAGGTGCGCTATACAAGTTTTTATACCCCCGGCACGCTGGCCGGTATCGCCCTTTTGGTGGCCGGCTTTGCTTATGTCGTCATTGCTCTTTCCAACCGTCGTTCCGCGAGGCCGGTCGTAATCGTATCGGATACCAGCCCATGAGGCTGGCGGGTCTGTTGCGCGTTTATGGTTCCCTGGTTGTCGGTGCGTTGGCGCTGACCGCTTGCAAGCGGGATATTAAGCAGGAAGCGGCTGAGCCTCGCCCGGTTCGCACGGTGATCGCGGCTCGCGCGGCCGATGGCGAGAGTGTTTTGCTGACGGGTCATGTGCAGGCGCAGGACGAGACGTCGTTTGCGTTTCGCATTGGCGGGCGGATGACCGATCGGCCGGTGAATGTCGGGGACCGTGTTACTGCCGGGCAGGTTCTGGCGAAGATCGATCCGCTGAACGAGGTGAACGCGCTCCGCTCGGCGCAGGCCAATCTCGCGGCTGCCCGGGCGCAGGTGGTTCAGACCCGTGCGGCCTTCGAGCGCCAGCGGACCCTGCTGGCGCAGGGCCACACGCCGCGCGCGCAGTTCGACATCGCGGAGAAGGCCTTGCGCACGGCGGTGGCGCAGGTCGATAGCGCCGAGGCGCAGGTGGAGGTCGCGAGCGACCGGGTCGGCTTCACCACGCTGACCGCGGATGCCGCCGGAACGATTACCGCCCGCGGCGCGGAGCCGGGCGAGGTGGTGCAGGTTGGCCAGATGGTCGTGCAGGTGGCCCGCCAGGGCGGACGGGACGCGGTGTTCGACGTGCCGGCGCAGTTGTTGCGCGCGGCACCGAACGACCCTGTCGTGGCGGTCAGCCTGTCGGCGGATCCCACGGTGAAGGCGACCGGGCGGGTGCGCGAGGTCGCGCCGCAGGCCGATCCGGTGACACGAACCTTCCAGGTCCGCGTCGGGCTGTCCGATCCGCCGGCGGCGATGCTGCTGGGCTCTACCGTGAACGGGCGCGTGCACCTGGCATCCGACGCCGTGATCGCGCTGCCCGCCTCGGCGCTGACCGAGTTCAACCGGCTGCCGGCCGTCTGGGTGGTCGATCCGCAGACGCTGACGGTGTCGATGCGCAACATCGAGCTGCTGCGCCACGATCCCGGCACGGTCGTCGTTGCGCATGGCCTGGATACCGGCGACATCGTGGTGACCGCCGGCGTGCAGGCGCTGCATCCCGGGCAGAAGGTCCGGCTGCTCGGGGCGTCCACGACCGTAGCGGGCGGTTAACGGCATGAACCTGTCGGAATGGGCGCTGCGGCACCGTTCGTTCGTGGTCTATCTTATGATCGCCTCCGTGTTCGCCGGGCTGTCGTCGTTCCTCAGCCTGGGGCGCAACGAGGATCCGTCCTTCGTCATCAAGACCATGGTCGTGCAAGCCGCCTGGCCCGGCGCCACGCTGAACGACACGCTGCTGCAACTGACTGACCGGCTGGAACGCAAGCTGGAGGAAACCCCGCACCTCGATAATCTGCGCAGCTTCACCCGCCCCGGTCTGACCACGATCTTCGTCGATCTGCAGGGCAAGACGCCGGCCCGGGAAGTGCCGGATATCTGGTACCACGTGCGCAAATCCATCGGCGACATTCGTGGCACCCTGCCAGCCGGGGTGATCGGCCCAGGCTTCAACGACGAATTCGGCGACACGTTCGGCATTATCTACGGCTTCACCGCCGATGGCTTCACCCATCGCGAACTGCGCGACCATGTCGAGGACATCCGCGCGCAATTGCTGAACGTGCCGGACGTTTCCAAGGTGGAGATACTGGGCGCGCAGGACGAGCGCATCTTCGTCGAGTTCTCGATGCAGGAACTGGCCACGCTGGGGATTGACCGGACGGCGTTGCTGTCGGCGTTGCAGGCGCAGAACATCGTCAGCCCCGCCGGCATCCTGCAAACCGGCAACGAGACGCTGTCGCTGCGGGTGTCCGGCGCCTTTGAATCCGAGCAGGACATCCTGGCGGTCAATTTCGTCGCCAACGGCCGCATGATCCGCCTGCGTGACATCGCCCAGGTGCATCGCGGCTATGCCGACCCGCCGCAGCCGATGTTCCGCGTCAACGGCGAGCCGGCGATCGGCCTCGCCATCGCCATGCGCGAAGGCGGCGACATCCTCGCACTCGGGCGCAACGTCGCCGCGAAAATCCACGAGATCACGGCGAACCTGCCGATCGGCGTGGAACCGATCCTGGTGGCCGACCAGCCGCGCGTGGTGGACGAGGCGATCGGCGATTTCACGGAGTCGCTCTGGCAGGCGATCGTGATCATCATGGCGATCAGCTTCGTCAGCCTCGGCGTGCGCGCCGGCATGGTGGTGGCGCTGTCGATCCCGCTGACCCTGGCGATCGTGTTCCCGATCATGCAGATAGTCGGCATCGACCTGCAGCGGATTTCGCTCGGTGCGCTGATCATCGCGCTGACGCTGCTGGTGGACGATGCGATGTCC